>JANPFV010000085.1:0-8860 GCA_031423615.1 Candidatus Omnitrophota bacterium | reverse complement strand
ACTTCGTACTCAGAACTCAACTCAGCAATCGTTTTAGATTCTTTGAGCGCCTCCAAGGCCACGCGCGCTTTAAACTCTTTCGGGTAAATCTTTCGCTTCTTCATTCTGACCTCCAGGTTTAGGTGATTTTATCACGTTTTTACACCTTAACCACTGGTCTGAATTTAGGACAGTATTAAACTTTTCGCTAATTCCGGCGACAAGCCCAAATGATGGATTGTCAGAGTTTCTTCTAATCCTTCCGCCAAGCTGTTGGCTGCCGCAGGGTTGAATTTCCTAAGTTCTTGATGCAATTGCATCAAAGCAGCCTTAGTCTCCTTGTACGTCGTCTTAGCGTAAGCGTCTTGTAATCGTCGACGGAAAACGACCTGCTGAGCTTCGTCAAGATAGGCCACAATATTCTCGCGCTTATGCCAGCGACATCGTTGTATTAATGCGTAAATCGAAAATTTGTGCTCAATGGCTTTCTTGATTCCCTTTGAACCATCGATGATAAATAAAATCCCTTGCTCGAACTTTAAGCCTCCTTCGATCAATCGGTCAAGCCATTGCTCAATGGCGCGTGCGTTCTCGCTATGAATTTGTTCTATCCCAAGCACCACCTTTTTGCCGTCCATCGTTACCCCAAGTCCGACGATGATTCCATCGTCCGCGTAACGTTTGGCATCAATAAAAATCGCCACAATGTCTTCTTGGGCCAATGAACGAGTTTGTAATTCTTGTAATTTGTCTCCAGAACATTTTTTGAATTTCTTGGATAAATTTGACGCACTGATGCCAAACGCTTCTGCCGCCAGTGATGAACTTTCATGATACTTGTGCGTGCTCAATCCATGCAAGAGCCTGCGCATCGATTCCTCGTCGGAAAATGGCTTTTGTAAATGTTGATACGCCTTAAGCGGCACTTCGCAATTGGCCGCAACATCGCGCACCCGCGGCACGCTGATCCCAAACTTTTGATCACGCAAATACACGGATCCGTTTTGTCGTCCCCACCGCGCATTGTTCGAAGAACCCCCGCGACTATGCTTTTCTCCGGCCAATTGCAAAACTTCATTCTTTAATTCTTCCGCCACCGCCTTAAGTCCCAGCGGAATTAATTCCGCAATGACGGACATCTTGATATCAAAATCTTCGCTGTAACTGTCTACAATCTTTTGCATGGCCGCTTCACGCTTTTCGCTGATTTTAATCTTGGATTTACCGCGCTTCTTTGTTACATTGTTCGTGGGCATGGGTTTAATCTCCTTGTTGTTAATAGAGTCTTTGTCAACCCTATTTTAGGAGAACCCTGCCTCTTTTTTTCAAAGAGTTTCAACTAAATTTAGCACACCGCCAACACCGCCACAAAAATTTGTGCTTCACTGACACTGCCAGTGATTCGGTCATAGATGGGAATCGTATGTCCGGCATAGTCAACGAACAGTGCATCTCCAAATTTATGAACCTGCCGTAAACTGATGCGCAAAGTATTAGCAAATTTGTGATAGATATTTCTGTATTGAGTTTCTTGATACCCGTCGGGATTCACTTCTTTATATTCTTGCCATAGCAAAGCAAAAGTTACTCCGGGTTTTTTAAGCTCTTGATGAATATACGCGCAATCAGGCATGGGCCGTGTTGGCTCTGCCGGTTGCCTTGGGGTAATGACTTGGCGCAATTGCTCATCGTTCATAGTCGTAATTTGCTGCCAATTTAACGCGGCAGACTTAGCAGCAAAAAGATATTTTTGAACGGTTGGATGTGTGACCCGTAAACTACGGGCAATGTCCCGCAGGCTTAAATTGCTGGTGAGCCCAAGCCGTAAGACTTCACGAATTGTTCGCATGGTTAACTCCTGTCCACATTGCATGGCTAAAGCCTCCTTGATCTTTGGTTACTAAAATCAAGAGGGTGCCGCATTGATCAACCTAAAGCAAGCTTTTTGATCGTCTGATTATCTGCTTCGGGGTGGTAAAGGTTAGTGCGCTGACTGGTAAAGGTTCAGTGCGCTAGGTGGTAAAGGTTTATTGCGCTGACTGGTAAAGGTCGATTGCGGAAGGTGGTAAAGGTTGAGTGCTGTACGCAATTTGACTTCCGTCGCTGAAACTACTGCCTAGTACTGGCATGTACTGATACTGAGGAATGTACATTGCATTTTCCGCCAACCGGCCGAAAACTCCTGTTTTCGGCACTCCGCCGCAAACCTCGATGGTTTGCGCTTCGCTCAGCCACCTCTCCTACCTTAAACCTGTCAAAATAATCCTTCAAAGAAGGAGAGTTGTCCAGCTTGCTGGACAACCTCAACCAAAACCCTTCTGCCAAATAATCCTTCTAAAGAAGGACAGGTGTTGTGCCGTACGCTTTTTGCACGGCCCACCTCACCCAAAAATTTAAAGAAATTGTTTCAATCTCAAACATTCAGATTCCGGGTACAGTCCAGGCAAATACTTCAATAATTCTGGCATGCACAACAAACGAATTTGTCCAATTCCCGAACATTTAATGTAACCTTGAACCGTACCGTTCTTTGATTTTGACATTATTGTCCCCAAGGAACCATTTTCAGCGAAAATGCTAATTAAAACCTCAGAATATTCTGAATGACTTGGGAATGAAAGCTCAAAATATGACTTTGATTTAATTTCATTCCAAATATCATTAATCGATCTGCCATCTTTTTCCCATATTTCACGTAACCAAACTGATTTGGTATTGACAGCACAAGTATTAAACAGCTGTTTAATTTGATTGGCAATGTCCATTTTTATTTGACTGTCTAGCTCAATGTTTTGCCCATTGCGAATTAATTTTAATGTTGCACCTTCAGCACTAATATTTGGTAATTCAGCCAAAGCACCAGTTTGAAATCCACCAATCAATATAATCGTCAAGCCTATAGTCAAATTTTTAATAATTTTCTTCATATTTAAACTATGCCTCCATAATTATCCAACTGCTAACCCCCTCTTAATTTCTTACTCACTCGGAATAGCTTTGCGATAATTGTGTCTCTATCATATACGGTAGATGATGTTTCCGATGTACTTTTTGGAAAGAAATACATTAATACAAAAATCCAAGAAATAATTGAAATTCCAATAATAAGACCAAACAGAGACCATCTGCTACACTTTTTCTTATCAAATTCTATTTTCAATACCCCCCGCGCGCAATTCTATTCGCATGATGAAGTTTTTGTTCCAAAATATTCTTTGGAAGCATTTCAGTCATAAACTCAGCAATACGTAATAAAAAATATTTTTAATTCGCATTTTTATTTTATCCCATCGGGAGCACAAATTGTTACTGCTAAGGATCCATAGCGCTTAATATACGGCTTATCCACCAAGGGACAAACAAGATAATTTTTACCTTTTGGATAAAATGAACGAAAAATCTTCAACGCCGCAGGGTCAAACTCCGACGGGTTCCATTTACACTCCACAGCATCAATCTGATCTCTTTTTTGCGTAAAAACAAAATCAATTTCTCTGCCCTCTTTATCTCGCCAATAGTTAATGGCTTGATCTGGTAATGAGGCCTGTAAATATTCAAGGACAAAATGTTCCCATAAGATGCCAGAGTCTTGAGGCCGAAGCGGATCCCATCCGCGTACGAAAGTGATAAACCCGGTATCAAATCCATATATTTTCGGCATTTTCACAATTTCCTTCAGCCCTCTTCCGAAAAAAGGGCGGATACGGGTCACGGCCTGGGTGATTTCAAGCGTCTTGAGATGGCTCTCAACAGTCACACGGCTGATTTTGAGCTCAGATGCTACTTTGGAAGTTTCGAACTGTCCTCCGCTCTGGCGCAAAAGATATTGAAAAAGCATATTAAATTTCTCGACATCACGAATCGGAAAAAGTCTTTGGACATCCCGCGCAAAGAATGAGTCCAACCATTCTCGATAAAAAGAAGAACTTTTGGATCCGGCCAAAAGGGCTGGAGGTAACCCTCCCTGAAAAAAACGCCGTAAAATATCTTTGCAAGAAAAGGCTTCAAGTTCTGTCCAAAGAACAGGCAAGAGATGAATAACCCTTTTTCGGCCCGTCAAGGTATCGCGAAATTTTCTGCTTGCCGCAAGTGTCGAAGAACCCGTAGCCAGTATTTTAAGATGCGGGAATAAATCCGCTCCTATCTTAAGAACGCGACTTGGATCAGAAAGCTGGTGTATCTCATCAAAAACCACGATAGATTTCTCGCAACTTTTAAAAAAAAGCTGGGGATCCCCCACCCGATCCTCTGTAATAGGAAGATCACAATTAACATAAAGAATATCGTTGGGACTGCCCAAGCTTTGGGCAAGAGTGGTTTTCCCTGATCGACGCACACCCGCAAGCCAGACAATTGGAGCTTCTTTCCAAGCATCAAAAATCCTTTTTTCCCAGAAGGGTCTTTTAATCATAACACAAAGTATACATTTAGTCCGACTATTTGTAAAGTATAATAATTTAAAATAATTTGATTATTTCACTCACTGTGACTAAATTGTGACGCAAGACACCATCACTAACCAGTAACAGCCATTAGGAAGTAAAAACCGGGACTCATTCGCGTCCCACTTTTTTCTTACTTAACGACGAACAACTGATGATAAACGCTCAGGTAAATTGTTTTTGCGATATCGTAGGACGACAGCAAAAAATCACTTAAAGAAAAATCGGAGAAGTTAAGCGCCAGCAGACAAGCCAGAATAGTGACATTAAAAATCCATGTCAAACTAAAGAGAAACAAGTAATGCGGTTTGAACCC
Source organism: Candidatus Omnitrophota bacterium (assembly GCA_031423615.1). GTDB lineage: Bacteria > Omnitrophota > Gorgyraeia > Zapsychrales > JANLHA01 > JADLGJ01. The sequence continues at coordinate 4,123 of JANPFV010000085.1, read as the reverse complement.
GCTATTGTCTTCTTCAAATTCCGCATGCGCAGAGAGGATCACGTGCATCGCAAAAGTAAAACCGCCTAAGAAAATCAGATACGGCTGGGCCGGTTTATAATTGAAAAAGAAAAGCGTTACATAGCATGCCACAAAAATAATGGTGGTAAAGATAGGAACAAATAACGGCACAACGGCCGCTAAAATGGGCACCGATTTAAAAATATCCCCAAAAATTTTTTGTCCAAACTGGAAGACCCCTTGCGGAGTATAAAAAAACAACTGCAAGAGCACATAAATTCCCGCCCCCCATAAAAAAAACTTCAGCATATCACCGATGTGGGGCACTTCATTGATAAAGCTCACGGTCAAAGCATAGCAAATCGGGGCCAAAAGAATGGCAAAAACAATTTTAATGAACATAAAAAATGCGTCCTTCATATTTTCCTCTTTTCTTAACGGGCCTGCTGTATTTTAGACGAGAACATTACTGAAAAAATCTTGATCGAATACGGGGATGAACAATTATTTTCTGGAAATTCTTTCCAATCCGCCCATGTAAGGCCGCAACAATTCGGGAATAACAATTTCACCCGTTTTGGTTTGATAATTTTCCAGGATTGCGACCATGGTGCGGGCCAGCGCAACCCCCGAGCCATTGAGTGTATGAACAAAAGCTGGCTTTTTGGCGTCTTGACTCTTAAAGCGGATATTAGCGCGGCGGGCCTGAAAATCTTCAAAATTTGAACAGCTTGATACTTCCAGCCAGTTTCCCAATCCCGGCGCGTGCGCTTCTAAATCATAGCATTTCGCCGCGGCAAAACTCATATCGCCGCTGGCAAGCATCAAAACGCGATATGGCAAATCCAACAACTGCACAATCTTTTCTGCATTCTGAACAAGTGATTCCAGTTCCGTATAAGAAGTTTCCGGTTTGACAAATTTGACCAATTCGACTTTATCAAACTGATGCACCCGGACCAGTCCCCGCGTGTCTTTTCCATAAGAACCGGCTTCGCGACGGAAACATGCCGTATAAGCCGCGTAATAAATCGGCAATTGTTCTTCATTTAACATTTCATCACGATGAATATTGGTCACCGGAACTTCCGCGGTGGGGATCAAATACAGGTCTTCCGGGGAAAGGTGATACATATCATCCTTCATCTTAGGCAATTGACCGGTTCCGGTCATGGACGCGGCATTGACCAGAAACGGCGGAAAAATTTCGGTGTAACCGTGCTGAGTTGTATGCAAATCCAGCATCCAGCAATACAAGGCGCGTTCCAATCGGGCGCCCCATCCTTTATAAAGAATAAAATTTGAACCGCTGATCTTGGCCGCACGCTTGAAATCAATAATGTCTAACGCTTCGGCCAATTCAATGTGCGTTTTAGGTTTAAAGTCCAATTCCCGCGGCTTTCCCCACGAACGGATAATTTTGTTGTTGGCCGGTCCACCAACCGGGACGGACGAGTGGGACAAATTGGGAATGGTCAAAAGAAACAAACTGATTTTCTCATCCAGCTCATTGATTTGCGGCTGGAATTCATCGATACGCCGACTGATGTCCTTCATCGCCGCAATCTTTTCCTTAGCGTCTTTCTTCTCTTTGATCAAACGGCCGATCTCTTCATTGGCGGTATTGACTTGTGCGCGTAATTCATCGACCGACTGCGTTAGGACGCGTCGCGTTTTGTCCCATTCCAGCAAGCTGTCCAAATCAATAGCCACATTCTTGGCCTTGAGACCCGCTTTAACATCGTCGGGATTTTCACGAATTAGTTTAATATCGATCATAAATGGGGAATGTGTTTATTGAATGGATTGCTTTCTAAGCAACTCCGCGTCTTCAATCAAAAGGCGCGTGTGCTCCAAAAGTGTACTGGCGCTAATCGGTTTGGATAAATAATATTCCGCGCCCACATCGTAGCAATCGATGACCTTTGTCGGGCTGACCGATCCGCTTAGAAAAACGACCGGAATGTCCTTGGCGTAGGTTTCACTTTTAATACGCCGGCACGTTTCCTGGCCATCTATCCCTCCGGGCATCGAAAAATCCAAAAAAATCAAATCCGGTTTACTATCACGCGCTATTTTAACTGCGTCTTCCCCGTTACGGGCAACCACCACGCGGTAGCCGCGGTTGGTGAGAGTATTTTCCATGAATTTACGCTCTACATCTCCGTCGTCTACCACTAAAATAAGTTTGTCCGTATTGATTTGTCCATTGCGATGAAATAAGAAATCCCAGATTTTCTTAAACACAGTGATCTCCTCAAGTGAGGGTTATGCAATAATGGCGGATTATACCAGAAAATCTTTTCAAAATCACGAAAAAGATGCTTACTGACGTTATAAAAAGAAACAAAGGCCTCAGGGCCATAGCCCACAGCCTTTGGTGATACGTATTTAAAGGCAAAAATATTATTTAGCCAGGAAGTTCCAGAGTTCCTGATCGGCAAATATTTTCGTCAAAGTCTCGGTCAAAGATTCATTAATGACTTTAGAATTTGTTTCTTGAGAACCAACGAAAACTGTTTTTACTTCTTTTTGGCTATGATAAGACTTTTCATAAACCTTATTAACCGGATCCGTGGCGATAATTTTTATTGTTGATTTACCGATATTGGCCCCTGCCCAAAGTCCCGTGGAAGTATCGTATGACAGAGCTCTTAATTCAACGCGCAGAAGAGTATTGGCTTCATTTTCGCCAACGGCTTGAAAACCTATATTTTTCAAATTATCAACGAAGGAATTTCTCAAGACCTCAACGAGATCCTGGCTCGTCGTAATTTTAGCGCCCTTCATACCGTAATAGCCGGTACCCCGATTGCCGATTGTTTCATCCTCACGATCATCAACGATCCTTAAGGCGATTTTCTTTCCTTTGCCAATATCACTTTTGTTGACCGCCACGGACGGGGCAACCTGTAAATTTTGGTCGATGTAAGCACAACCGGCCATTAAAATACTCACCAGCACTAAAACCACATTTCCTGCACGCATCGGTTATCCTCCGTTAAGGGTTATGTTTATGGATAAAAAGTCTTTCATAATGACCGGCCTAAACCTAAGGAAGAAAGGTGCTGAATACGTTTAAGCATATTAGGATGGGTGCTCATCGCTTCCATCATATAATCGCCAAACCCAAGTTTGAGAGTTTTATTTTTTAAGGAATTTAATTCCATCGCATCGATCGTTCCGCTTTTATCCAAATCCAGTTGGCTTAACTCACGAATTTCCTGCATCGCCCGGGAAGGATCATTAATAAAAAAAGCCTTGATCCCTTCTGTTTCTCTTATCGCTTCACGGTCGACGCGGGCCGATCCATAAACCAGTTTATAAAGCGCTGAGGCTAAGGCCGAAGGAGGATTTCCTAATTCAACCGATCCTTTGTCTGCGTAATATTCACGGATACGAGAACCATAAAGGACCAGAAGATTGGTTACAAAATAAAAAAGCATTGCGGCGATTCCGATAAGGACCGTATTGTTTCCGCGGTCACTGCGCCGTCCGCCACCGTAAAAAAGAAAATGCCAGGCGATACGATAGAGAATCATAGGAATGACCGAAAGCAAAGTGATCGTCAGGACGTCACGATTTTTAATGTGGGTCAACTCATGCCCAATGACCGCGCGCAATTCCTCGTGGCTGAGAAGACTCATAATCCCACTGCTGACACAAACCCGGCCGTCTTTTTGTCCCCGGCCGAAAGCAAAAGCATTCGGGACCGGTGAATCCATGATGCAAATCTTGGGCATGGGGATTCCCGCCATTTGGGCCTGTTGCTCGACCATGGCAAAAAGGGCCGGAGATTCTTGCTTCTGAATATATTTGACCCTCATGGTCCATTCAATAATTTTCGGGCCAAGCAAATATTGAACAAGCATGATCCCAAAAGATAAAATCAGATAAAAATAAAAATTGGTTACACCCATATAGGTGCCGGCCATGGTGATAATGCCATAAATGATGGCAAAAAGAGCCGCCACCAATAGGGCCATGCGAACTTGCAAAGAAATCATATAACCCTCCATAATTTTAAATTTTCATAAAACTTTACGGAAATAATTCTAGCAGAAATTTCTAAATTATAGAAATTTATTGGAGAGGAGATTTCAGGCCCGAACTCCTAATTAGA
>JANPFV010000084.1:0-60737 GCA_031423615.1 Candidatus Omnitrophota bacterium | reverse complement strand
ACTTCTTTCAGATTCCGCCTCGCGACGGACACCCTTGCCTTTGGCTAACGGTTGGTGCTATCTCCTCCGTAACGGTCTTTCACCGTCTAGTTCACAGGCATGCCGCGCACACTAAAAAAGGGGATGTCCTTTCGGACATCCCCAGAAAAAGATAACTATTTTTTAGAATCCCATCCCGCCGCCGCCGCCCATACCCGGAGGCATAGCTGGCATTGCCGGTTTATCTTTCTCAGGTGCATCGGTAATCAAGGCTTCCGTCGTCAATAATAAGGAAGCAATACTCGCCGCATTTTGCAACGCTGTGCGAGTGACTTTGGCTGGATCAATAACGCCGCTTTCCAACATATCGACGTATTTATCTTGACCAATGTCATAACCAATATTCGCACTTTTCTCCGTCTTTAAATGCGCAACGATGACCGAAGCTTCCAGCCCGGCATTGTCGCACAATTGACGGATCGGAGCTTCAAGAGCGCGGCGAATAATATCGATACCGGTCTTTTCATCGTCGCCTTTGACTTTAATCGAATCTAAACTTTCGATAGCGCGCAACAAAGCCACCCCACCGCCAGGAACAATGCCTTCTTCAACCGCAGCACGCGTGGCATGTAAAGCGTCTTCGACGCGAGCTTTCTTTTCTTTCATTTCCGTTTCGGTTGCCGCTCCAACATTGATGATCGCAACCCCGCCGGCCAATTTGGCCAAACGTTCTTGCAACTTCTCTTTGTCGTAAGAAGATTCCGTCGACGTAATCTGGTTCTTAATCTGAGCAATGCGGCCTTTGATGGCGTCCGTCTTTCCGGCGCCTTCAACAATCGTGGTATTGTCTTTGTCGATCTTGACTTTTTTGGCACGACCTAAACTGCTCAATTCAACCGTTTCCAATTTCAAACCGAGGTCTTCGCTGATGGCTTGGCCACCGGTTAAAACCGCGATATCATCCAGCATGGCTTTGCGACGGTCCCCATAACCCGGGGCCTTAACCGCGGCGCAGGAAATGGTCTTTTTAAGATTGTTAACGACTAAAATGGCCAAGGCATCGCCTTCGACTTCTTCACAGATAATCAACAGAGGTTTGCCGGTCTTGACGACTTTTTCTAAAAGCGGCAACATATCTTTGATGTTAGATATCTTCTTCTCGTAAATCAAGATGTAAGGATCATCCAGTTCGCAGACCATTTTCTCAAGGTCGGTGGAAAAGTACGGCGAAAGATAGCCTTGATCAAACTGCATCCCTTCGACGATCTTAAGCTCGGTGTTAATGGTTTTCGATTCTTCGACGGTGATAACACCATCCTTGCCGACGGCGTCAAAAGCTTCGGCGATCTTCTTGCCGATGACAATGTCGCTGTTAGCGGCAATGGAGGCGACCTGTTCAACTTGCTTGGTATTTTTAGAATCGATCTTAGTGGCGATGGAAGCGATCTTGCCAACGACCTTTTCAACAGCGATATCAATCCCGCGTTTCAAAGCCATAGGGTTAGCGCCCGCCGTCACGTTCTTTAAACCTTCGCGATAAATCGCTTCGGCTAAAACCGTCGCGGTTGTTGTTCCGTCACCGGCCAGATCAGAAGTTTTTTCAGCCACTTCCTTGACCATCTGCGCACCCATGTTTTCATAAGGATCTTCCAGTTCGATTTCTTTAGCGACCGAAACCCCGTCTTTGGTGACCGTGGGTGAACCATATTTTTTATCTAAAACGACATTACGTCCTTTGGGACCTAAGGTGACTTTGACCGCGCGGGCCAATTTTTCGACACCGGCGAGGATTTTGCGGCGGGCTTCATCGCCGAATAATAATTGTTTTGCTGCCATGGTAAAACTCCTTTTTACAATGATGTTAGGTGGTTTAAATTTTTGTCATCCCGGGTCCTGCCCGTTGCCAGCCCATCCGGCTTCACGATGCTCCATGCGGCTGGGCGCCTCTCAACGTCACCCGGGCAAAATATCTTTTTACTTAGCATCCTTGAAGACGGCGAGGATATCATCTTCACGCATGATTAAAAGGTCTTCGCCTTCGGTGGTCGTGATTTCGCTGCCGCTGTACTTGCCGTAAAGGATGCGATCACCGACTTTGACTTCGGGAGCTTGTACGCTGCCGTTTTCGAGAGCTTTACCTTTGCCTACGGCGATAATTTTGCCTTCTTGAGGCTTTTCCTTGGCCGTCTCGGGAAGTAAAATGCCGCCCTTGGTCTTCTCAACGGCTGCGAGAGGCTTGACGATGATTCTGTCTGCTAACGGTTGTAACTTCACTGCTGACCTCCTGTGTTGATACGTTTTTATAAAAGCAAAACCCAAACCGGGGTTTAGCAATCTTTTTGTTTGAGTGCTAATTTTACGAATCAAATCACTTTTGTCAAGAAAAAATTTTTAATAGCCACTTGACACTGGTGTATTAGCGTATTATCATTGTAATACACAAGAGGCAGTTGACCTATGCAGAAAAAACCAAAATTTTATTTTCAGATTCACACCTCGTCGGGTGTTCCCGTTTACCGCCAAGTCATGGACCAAGTCAAAACGCAAATTGCTCTAGAACATTTGCCGCGGGGCACTTTTCTTCCCTCAGTCCGGCAAATGTCCAAAGATCTTGAAATCAATCCCATGACGGTTTCTAAAGCCTACTCCCTTTTAGAAAAGGAAGGCATTGTTGAACATTTGCGCGGTCAGGGCATGAAAATTGCCCAAGGCCCACTGCCTAAAAAACATTTAAATGTCAGCCAAGAAAATCTTGGCCCCTTAATAAGGGAAGTTGTGACCAAAGCCAAACAGCTTTCGCTGGGTGCCGAACCCTTACACAAACTGATAGATGAAGAATGGGAGAAATGAAATGGATAATCTCATCGTGGCGCAGGAGTTAAACAAGGTTTATGGAAGCAAGGTGATTCTTGATAATATCAACCTCATTGTCCCCCGCGGATCCGTCTTCGGACTTTTAGGAAAAAACGGCGCGGGAAAAACCACCTTGATTAAAGCCATGTTAGGATTGATCCAACCGAGTTCAGGCCGCATTGATCTCCTCGGCGAAACGCCGTGGTTGTTTTCCGACCGCACCAAGGAGCGCATCGGTTACACGCCGCAAAGCGACCAGCTGTATTCGTGGCTCACCATAGGACAATTGATCAACTACACCGCTTCCTTTTATCCCAAATGGAATTCCAAACTGGTGGAAAAGTTAATGACCGAGTGGGAAGTCTCATCGCAGGACCGCGTCGGCCTGCTTTCCGAAGGACAAACGCAAAAAGTGGCCATCATCCTCGCCCTCGGCCATGAACCGGAACTGCTCATTTTCGATGAACCGGTCGCGAGCCTTGATCCCATGGCTCGCCGGCAATTCCTAAAAACCATTTTGGAAATTGTTTCCGACCGCGATTGCACGATCTTTTTTTCCAGCCACATCACCCCGGATTTAGAACGCGTTACCGACAAAGTCGCCATCCTTAATAAAGGGCAGATAAATTTTACCGGCGGGCTCGACGTTCTCAAGGATGAAATCAAACGCCTGCGGATCACTTCACTCGCAACTTTACCAAATGACCTTAAAATCGCCAATACCTTGTCTTGCGAAATCACCGACCACCTCGCTCTTATTACCGTGCGCGGATTTAATGACACCCTGGTGGCCGATCTTAAGAAACGCTGGAATGCCGAAGTGACCGTTGAAGATCTCAATCTCGAAGAAATCTTTTTGGAGCTTAACAAATGATGGAAAAGTTTAAACAAATTTTTCTTTTGTATCTTCGCGAACCAGGTTTTATGATTCTTTCCCTTTTGGGTTTTCTTTCCTTGAGCGCCCTGCAAACCTTGATTTTTTGGGGCATAGAAAAAAATGCCTGGAGAGATGTCCAGCTTAACCTTGGTCTCAGCCACAAGCGCATCTTAGAAATCCTGCTCAATAAATATCTTCTCGGCGAAGATCTTTTAAGCCTTTCTTTTATTTTAGGATTATGGTTGATGTTTACGCTCGGAATTTTAATCAAAAAGCAATTTGCCAATGAACGCGCTTCTCTTCTTCCGGGTTATCGCGCTTTACACCTGACGGCGGCATTGCTCATTTTCATTCTCATCGTGAGCGTGACCTTTATCATGAGTAAAAGTGCCCTGATCCTTTCTCAATTCTTTTTTTTGCATTCCCTGCATATTTCCATTTCTCTGGCGTCAATTTATCTCGTCGTTTTGATCATGGCTCTGATGATGCTTTATCTGGGTTACTTTTCCATGGCTTATATTGTTGTGTTTGGATATCTCGCCTTGGCTTTCATGGGACAAAATATTGTGACGATCACCCAGATGCTATCGCTTCATCCGGTCACTTTTTACACGTCTCTCACTTTCGTGATAATCGCGGCTTTCATTTTCTTCCATCGCCTTCTCATTCTAAAGAGCGAACACATCGAGTATCCATTTTTATTAACCTGGCCGCCGCAAAAAACCATCCGCAATCAACAGGCCTTGGAAAACCGTATCTCGCTGTTTAAAGCGCATTGCTTAAAAATCGTGGGCTGGACTCCCGTCGAACGGTCCCTCACAGCCTATTATCAAAAGCAAGGCCGTTGGGCCCGCGCCCATCATTGGGGCTACGCTTGGGAATCCCGAACATCATCTCTGCTTCTTTTTGCCCTATTGGCTTCGCCGCTTTATATTATTTTTCTCAAATCTTTTGCGGCGGAATTCCTCTTGACTCCTAAAATCGAGTCCAATTTTCTTTTATTCGCCGGAGCCCCCGTCCTCTTGGCCATCATCACCCATTACAAAAGCATGATTTTCTGGGACTATGAATTGCTTAAACCGGTCACCCGCCAAGACTTTTTCCAACAGCAGGGAATAAAATTTTATCGCGATCTCATCGCCTATTGGCTGATCATTGCAGTTTATTTCGCCTTCATACCGGAAGGATTGCGCGGAGCGGAACAGTTCAACCAAAGTCATTTCTGGGCTTTTCTTTTTTTGACATTCACCTTTTCCTTATTGTCCTTAGGGTGGTTAGGAACATTGAGCGCACTGCGAAATGAGCGGGCAGTCATTTTAAGCGGCTTTGTTCTTTGCGTGCTTTTCATGGTAGAATTTTTGAATGCCGGTCTAATGACCACGGCAGAAATCGTGATGAATGCGCTTTTATGCCTTTTGCTCGCTGGATTGTTCTTAAAACTCGCTTTCAAAAAATGGATGAACAAGGAATTCTAACCTGACAAAGGAGAAATAAATGAGTCTAGTCGAAGTTTCACAGTTACGCATCGCCTATGATGAAGTCACGGCCGTGCACGATATTTCCTTTACGTTGGACCGGGGAAAGATTTACGGCTTCGTCGGTCCCAACGGCGCGGGCAAAACATCGACGATCAAAGCTCTGGCCGGCGTGATTGAATGCACAAAAGGTTCTATTGTCCTCAATGGACACGATTTGGAAGTCCAGAGGGAAAAAGCTTTGCGCCATGTCGGATACATGCCGGACTTCTCACCCGTGTATGAAAGCCTGAAAGTGTGGGAATATTTAGACGTCTTTGCCGCTGCCTACGGCATCAAGGCTGAGGACCGGCCGCACCACGTCGAGAAATGGCTGGAAAAAAGCGATCTGGTTTCTAAACGGGAAACCTTGATCAAAGGACTTTCCCGCGGGATGCGTCAACGCCTCGTTTTAGCCAAGACCCTGGAGTCTGATCCCATCATCCTCCTTCTCGATGAGCCAGCCAGCGGACTTGATCCCATCGCCCGCAAACAGATGCGGGACTTGATTAAAGAAACAGCCACTCAGGGTGCAACCATCCTGATTTCCAGCCACATCCTTTCCGAATTAAGCGAGTTTGTCGATGCCGCAATCATTCTGGAGAAAGGCAAACTGGTTGTGGCCGGAACAATTGAGGAAATCCGCACCCAAACCGGCGGAGGGCAAACGATTATCGTTCGTTTCAGTGACGAGAATGCGGGCAGTGAAATTCTAAGAAAATTATTGGCCTCGGAAGGCATCGCACCCCAACGCGTTTCCCAAAACAAAAATGAATACGTCATTCGTTTTAACAATGCCGAGGAGGACGCGACAAAATTTCTCAATAAGATCCTAACCAGTGGTGCCGCCATTGCAGAGTGTTCGGTTAAAAACGATACACTCGAGGAGATCTTTCTTAAAGTCGGCGCAAAGGAGGTCGCATGAACATTTTTAACTTAAAAAATAACGCCCTGTTTTTAAGCTGCTGGCATGAGCGCAACCGTCCCGTACAATTAGGATGTTTTATCCTCCTTTTGGCCGGCGCTCTGTTTTTATCTTTTTTGACTATTTCCTACGGAGAAAGAAATGCGGAAAAAATCGCGGAAAATTTTTTCTATGTCGTTGTCATCCTCCAGGCCATCGTCCTTCTTCTTATAGGATCGCTCTTCGTAGGACATCTGGCCCGCCGGGAACGCGTCAACGAAACATTAGACTTTCACCGCAACTCTCCCCAACCAGTCATGGAAAAAATCCTCGGCCTCGTGTTCGGAGGGACGTGGTTTGAATGGTTGCTCTTCGTGGTTTTCTTTTTCATTGAATTACCTTTTGTGGTCTTAAAATCCATAAGTCTCAGCGGCCTTTTGCTTTTCAATGCCTCACTTATGATGACCGGCCTTTTCTTTCATACGGTATCAGCAGGCTCGGCCATCATGTCTCCAAATAAAAAGCGGATTTCTCCTCTGCTCATCATTTTTCTGCTTTTGATATTCGGCGGACCTTTAATAGCCGTGATCTTTGCTTCAGCCCAATCGATTTTCTTTGCTCACCTCTTTGGCATTACCGCTTCCCAATATATCAATCCCGCCTTGCGTAATGATTTTCATGGATGGTTTTACACCTTTGATCTTCCCCCCATCGTCCTGCAGGGGATCATACAAATACCGCTCATTCTGCTTATGATCAAAGGGATGAAAAGAGTTTTCAGTTTGCCCAACAGCCCCGCATGGGCCAAGGCGGACGTTATCCGGTTTTGCGCATTTGTATTTTTTCTCATCACGGGATTTTTTATGTCCCATTATTTGCATTTTGACCAACTCGCAGAAACAGGCCAGAGTTATCGTCCCTATTCCTTTTTCACTCCGGAACGATTTTTAGAGCAGAGCGCATCACTGTACCTTTTTTTGCTCTTGGCCGGCGGAATGTACGTCAGTTTCTTTGCCGTCCCGAGTTATTTCAAACGATCAAAATATATGGCCTTGCGCGAAAGAAAGGGTTCCTGCCGCAGTGATCCTTTTAACGACGGAGCCACATCTTGGCCGACCCTTCTTTTTTATCTTATCATCGGCGGATTGTTCCTTGTGCCCTATATCGCTTTGCAAAAAATCGCCCTCGGGCAGGCCGCGGCCGCATTTCTCATGATTGGCAGTCATGTGCTCGCCTTTGCCGGTTTCTTGGAATTCTTTCGTCTCGGCCGCTTTCGCACGAACAAAATTTTCTTTATTACGATATTAATCATGTGGTGGGTTTTTATCCCCTGGTTAGCTAGTATAAATTCAGGGTATAACTTAGAAAAATTAGGAATGATAATGGTGTTATCGCCTTTCGGCGGTTTTTTGTACGCAATAGGAAAATTCTCGGTCTCACCCGAAGTCAATCTGTCCTTCATGTCTTTAGGGATAATCTGTTTTATTGCTCTGGCCATGTGGGGGCTGGCCCTGCAAGAACATGCCGCCATGAACAAAAAGGTCCAGAGTTGAAATTTTTAAATCTCACATGAAAGGAGGAAAAGCCATGACACCAGAAGCCATTAATCGTGTTTGCAAGGCCTTGTCCATCGTTGCGTTCTTCGTCGGAGGATTCGGTTCGCTCCTCTGCGTTCCTTATGCGCTGACGACCGACTTGTATCTGATCACGACTGCGGGTCTTTATTTTGTCGCGGGCGGAATCATGATTGTAGGCGGACTTAACGCCTTTGTCCTGTTGCACACTGCCGAACACAACCATAAGTAGGGACCGACCCTACTTTCCCAATGGGTGGGGGGACGCCTCCAGCCGTTGGTCATAAAAAGTAGGGTCTGTCCCTACTTTTTAGGAAACGTTGATGCCATTTCTTTTATTATTTTTTTCTATGATTCTCACCCTGGCGGGATTTTTGAGTCGCTGGGGATTGGTTTTTGACCTGGCCGCCCATTTTCGACTCCAGTATCTTCTTTTACAACTTCTCTGCCTTGTTTTATGCGTCCTGCAAAAACAAAAGAAATTATTTTACTTCGTTATCGTGTTTTTCTTAATCAATCTCAGTTTGATTGCGCCATTTTATATCCCTACAGCAAAATCAGATTTAGCCATCCACCCGATACGAATTCTCTTTTCCAACGTCAATATCTATAACACAAACTATAAATCTTTAAGCCATTTCATCATGGACATGTCCCCTGATCTTATTGCCCTTGAGGAAATTAATGAACGATGGACCAATGATTTAAGTCCGGTTCTGGCCGGCTACCCTTATTATAAAATTGTGCTCCGAGATGATGGTTTCGGAATCGGCATATACAGCAAAATTCCGTTTCAAAATTTGGATATAAAATATTTCGGGGAAGTCGGCGTGCCGAGCATAGCCGGAGAATTCATGTGGGAAAACCAAGCGGTATCATTACTTTTCACCCACCCCGTGCCGCCGACGGGTGGGAATCATCTTCGCTGGCGAAACGAACAATTGGCTAATATCGCCGCCCTGTCTTCGTTAAATAAAAATATCATTCTTTTGGGAGATTTGAACACAACATCCTGGTCAGGCGCTTTTCAGAATTTGATCAAACAATTGGGATTAAAAGATTCGCGCCGCGGTTTTGGACTGCAAACATCCTGGCCGTCATTTTTGCCTTACATCGGGGTGACAATTGACCATTGTCTGGTGAGCAAAAACATTGTTGTCGTGAACCGTACAGTCGGTCCGAATATCGGATCGGACCACTTGCCTGTTTTCATCCAACTGGCCATACCTACACCTTCGCTAAAAGAGCGATCCCCTTAAGAACAAGATCAGGATCAACGACATCCACACCTTGTTTAACATACCCGGCCATAAGTTTGGCGTGACCGCCGGTCAGGATAACCTTAAACCGGATTTTCATACCACCCGACAAAAGATGGATCAAACCTTTGAGCATTTCGCCATAACCATAAAAAATTCCGCTCAAAATACTTCCGCGGGTATCTTTTCCAATCAAATGCTTAGGCTTGGTGATTTCGACCAGAGGCAAGAGGGCCGTGCGCTCAAACAATGTTTCTGCGGTCATATGAATACCGGGAACAATAATCCCGCCGAGATATTCTTTCTTGGCGGACACAACGTCTAAAGTAATCGCCGTACCTAAATCAATAATGACCGCCGGATAACCCAACAATTCACAAGCCGCATAAGCACATACCAGCCGATCCTGCCCTACTTGTTTAGGGTTGGTATAACGATTTTTGATCGGAACAATAATATCGCGGCCAATGATCTGGGCTTTCACGCCCCAACGTTTTAAAACGACGGATTCTAAAATCCTGGTCGCAGCGGGAACAACACTGCAAATCACGATTCTATTAATTCGCGGCTCCATTTTCTTACACGCGGCCAAAACAGCGTCCACCGCTTTTTTAAGGTCCGCCATTTTTTGCACGGTATTCACACTGTCCCGTCGAACGATGCGATCTTCTTTAAAAATAGCAAAGTGAATAAAAGTATTCCCAATATCCACGGCCAAAATAATTTTGACCGGATGGCCCGCTAAAAGGGCGCGGTCAGACGCTTTATTTTTTTTAGTTTTATTTTTGACATTCCTGCTACCTTTATGAGACTTCAATTCGTCCCAGTTATGAGTTTCTTTTACTTCCTTGATTTTGTCCCGGATTGCCGCCGCCCTTTCAAACTGTAAATTCCTCGCGGCCGCTTCCATTTGGGTCTCGAGTTCGGCAATCATATTGGAAAAAGCATACTCCTCCTCGGTTAAACCCGCCGAGGACAACATGATTTCTTCAGCATCTTCCAAAGCCAATTCATCAATGCCGCCTTTTTTAATACTTCTGATAATGCTCTGCGGTGTGATGTTATGTTTTATGTTAAAGGCCATTTGAATTTTACGCCGGCGCTCGCATTCTTCGATGGCGTCCTTCATGGCCATGCTGATCGTGTCGGCGTACATGATGACGACACCATTGACATTGCGCGCCGCACGTCCGGAAACTTGAATGAGGGAAGTTCTTGACCGCAGAAAACCCTGTTTGTCAGCATCGAAGATAGCGACGAGCGAAACCTCCGGAAGATCAAGTCCCTCACGCAAAAGATTGACCCCGACTAAGCAATCAAACTTTTTCTGCCGCAACTCCTGCAGGATCTTGGCCCGGTCGATCGTCTCAATATCAGAATGCAAATATTTGACTCGGATATTCTGGGCTTCCAAATATTCCGTGAGATCCTCTGACATTTTCTTAGTTAAAGTCGTCACCAGAACACGTTCATCCTTGTCGGCGCGGACCTTGATTTCCTTGACTAAATCCTGCACCTGTCCCGCGGTCGGCCGCACCATGATGGGCGGATCGATTATCCCCGTCGGACGAATGACCTGTTCAATCAAAAGACCTTGGCTTTCTTTGACCTCATACGGCGAAGGAGTAGCAGAAACAAACACCCATTGTTTGACCAGCGAACGGAATTCGTCAAACTTTAAAGGCCGGTTGTCCAGGCACGACGGCAAACGAAACCCGTAATTGACCAAGGTTTCCTTGCGCGCCCGGTCGCCTTCATACATGCCGCGAATTTGCGGCACAGTCACATGCGATTCATCGACCAAGATCAAACAATCCTCCGGGAAATAATCGAGCAGGCAAAAAGGCCGGCTTCCCGCCGGACGGCCGGACAAAGCGCGGGAATAATTTTCTATCCCATTACAATACCCGACTTCCCGCATCATTTCCATATCGTAACGGGTGCGCGAATTGAGCCGCTGAGATTCCAGCAATTTCCCCTGACTGTTTAACTCTTTAACCCGAGAGACAAGCTCCCCCTCGATTCCTTCCATCGCTCGGCTGATAAAGGGTTGGGAAACGATAAAATGTTTCGCCGGATAAATGGCTATTTTCTCTAACGCCTTGATTTCTTCTCCCGTGACAGGTTCAATTTGACTGATTTTTTCAATCTCATCACCTAAAAAAACCACCCGCACCGCGTCCTGCCGGTAAGCCGGAAAAATCTCGACGACATCGCCCCGCACCCGGATTTTCCCGCGGGTGAATTCGTAGTCGTTGCGTTCATATTGGATATCGATAAGTTGCCGGAGAATTTCATCGCGGTCCAACGTCTGTCCCTTTTCAAAATAAACCAGACGGTTTTTATAATCTCCCGGCGATCCAAGGTTATAAATGCACGAAACGCTGGCAACGATCAATGTATCGCGGCGGGACATCAACGACGTGGTCGCGGCCAGACGCAACCGGTCCAGCCGGTCATTGATCGAGGCGTCTTTTTCGATATAAACATCGGTCTGAGGAACGTAGGCCTCGGGCTGATAATAATCGTAATAACTCACAAAATATTCAACGGCGTTGTTGGGAAAAAATTCCTTGAACTCACCGTACAACTGTGCCGCGAGAGTCTTATTATGTGAAATCACCAAGGTCGGGCGATTGGTTTTTTCAATCACGTTGGCCAGGGTAAATGTTTTACCGCTGCCCGTCACCCCGAGGAGAACTTGCGAAGGGACATTCCTTTCAAGATTTTTGACCAACTGGTCAATCGCGGCCGTCTGTTCCGCAACGGGCCGGAAAGGACTTCTGAGGATAAACTTTTCCATGAGGGAAGAAAGTTATTTTACCGGCGGCAGAATTTCATCAAGCCGCTCAAATAACCGTTTAACCGCGCTGTTATTATTATAGGTCGAAAAATTATTCAGCGCCGTTGAAGTAGTCGTCAGATAACGGACTTCCACTTCGGAAACATCTTTTTTAGAGCGAAGATAAATATTCATGCGGGCATAACGGGTCCCGACGAGCATGGGCGTCGGTCGGACGGTTGTCACCATGAGCAATTGGTTTTCATCTAAATCATTAAAGCGGGTATGCTCATAAACACCCGGGTCGGTGGTTTCCTCGAGGGTCCAGCCGAGTTCTTTGAGGATATCCTTAACCGCCGTCAGACTCTTGTCATAACCGGTATAATAACGCTTGATGTAAGGTTTTTTCGGCTGAAGATAACTGGGCATATTGGTTGTGGCGCACCCGGCGAAAAAAATGCACGCTAAAACAAAAGAAAAATTTTTCATAATACTCCTTGTCATCCCTGATATTTTAAGCGCTACACTTTCCCGGCCAACTTCCGCAATGAAAAACTTTTAACAAATTTTTCCATGTTTATAAGGCCGGTTTTTATTTTTATTGGATTTCTTTTCGATTTCAGCCTCAATATCGATTTTCATCCCGCCGCAAAGATCTAACAGCCGGATGAAACTGTCCGCAATTTCTTCTTTGAAATTTTCCTTGTCCTCAATGCGATGGGCTTCCATGGCTTCCGCTAATTCGGTGACAATAAGCATAAGCGCTTCGCCGGTGTTTCTTTCTTTTTCCCAAAAACCTTTTTCAACCGCAATAGAGTGGCAGAGCGCGGCCAATTCGTTCAATGATTTTCCCTTGATTTCTACGGTTGTGGTTTCCAAATGTACGTCTCCTCTTAGGATCCCATAATCTCGATCGGGACCGGATTGAAAATGGCTTCCCGTCCAATTTTCTCGGGAAGGCATGAAACATTCTAATATCGATTTAAGAAATTTTCCATATCTTTCGCGAGTTCGGCCCGGACCGTTAATTTTTGTCCGCTCACCGGGTGCTTAAAGCTGACCTCGGCGGCGTGGAGAGCCACCCGTTTAAATTTGATGGGAAAATCCTTGCCGAAAGCGTAAAGCCTTTCGCCCAGCAGGGGATGGCCTATTTCACCCATATGAATCCGGATCTGATTGGTGCGGCCGGTCAAAGGGTAAATCTCGACGACAGAAAAAAGATGTTTGACTGAAAGGACTTTGTACCGCGTAAAAGCGAGCTTGCCTTCCGGTTTTCGATCGGGATAGCGTAAGCCCCTTTCCCGCGAAGGGCCATGCTTTTTTTTATGAAAATCGCGGATAACACTTTTGATCTCCCCCGCCGGATTTTTCATTTTCCCGCGCACGAACGCCAAATATTTTTTCTGGACCGCACCGTTACGAAATTGGTCCATCACCTTTTCCTGATTGGCCTTGCCGCGGGCGAAAATAATGGCCCCGGATGTTTCACGGTCCAGACGATGACAGGGATACAGCGGTGCTTCCAGTGACGGAGGATATTGCTCATTGACAAGATTTTCCAAAGTCAAGGCCGTACCTTTGGGGTCAGGCACAACCAGCAATCCCGCGGGCTTATCAAAAACAAAAATATCCTTATCCTGATACAGAATGGGAACCAAGGGCGGCATAGGAAGGTCAAACTTTACGACGAGGTTTCGTCGGTTTCTTCTTCAAATTGTGATTCAACCAATTGGGTCAGATAATTGATTTTACGAAAAACCATGACCGGAAAAATCACATAAAGCCAGAGTTGGCTTGCGATCACGCCGAACATTTGCAGTGGCGACATCTGATTCATCATCGATTCCATAATCAATTGACTCCCGGTTGCAGATTTTTCTTTGCCGCGAGCATATGGGAAACATAGTCGGTTAAAATCTCAGCATCGCGGGCCTGAATGTCATTAAAAAAGATCGCCACATTATAAACACCCCTGGAAGGCTGGCTTTCCGTACGGACAATAACGGCGCCACACGAGACTTTTTTGTTGACGGTGCGGTCCTTGCGTTTAAACGGCAAAAGAAATTGCACGCGCAATTTGGTCATGGGCTCAATGTATTGATTGACCGTACAATACGCCCCGGACTTGCTCAGGTTGGTGGTTTCGGTGACAAGGTCGAAATTGTCACCGGAAATTTTCAAAGGAATGCTTCCAAAAAACCGCGGATCACCGCGGCGTTCCTTAAAAGCTTTTTGATTCACGGATTTATCCTTTAGCTGCGGCGGCAGCGGTTTCGCTGGCGGCCGCGGCTTTAGATTTACGGTAGCAACTGAAATTACAATAATACTTCCCGCTGCGGAAATACCGACGGGCTTTTTTTACAGGTTTTTTACAGCCGGCGCAGTTTTTAATAACCTCTGGGGCGGCTTCTTTTTTTTCATCTGCCATAAGTTTACCAACGCTCCTTTCAAAAGGCGTACAGGCTTACGATTGTTGCAATTCCAAAAAATTCTTGATCACAAACCGGGAAAAAACATTCTCCCGGTTCTCTAAAAATTCACAGCCGACATGATAAGTCTCGTCGTGGGGAGTTTTTTGCACCCAGATGACCCGCGCAATCAAGGTCGCTTCGCGTTCCGTCTTAAGCTGAAGCTTGATGACGACTTGCGCATCATGGGGAAGGAATTCTTCCGTGCGAAAACGGACACCCCCTTCACTTAAGTCATATCCTACCGAACCGTTTAAAGCTGGCATCTCCGGAAAACGATACTGAACAGCTTCACGGAATTCCGTCCGCTCAAATCTGCGCTTGTCTTCAAGATCCATAGGATTCCTCCAAACTGACGGGTGATTATAACATAACACCTCTGGCTGACAACAATTTTTTACTCTGACTCTCCCAAGGTGACGGGAACTCGTCTAATCAGGACAACTTGTCCATCGCGTAAAATATTATTTTCGCGAAATCAATTCCGGCTGCGCGGCGGGCGCTTCACTCAACTGCAGAAAAACAGGCAAACTGGGCAGTGGAGTAATATTTAAAATAACCGGGACGAGGCCGTCAAGACGAATATTTTGTATTTGCGCCGGATCGGCCGGCAAGGCAAATGTTCCCGCCTGACCGCGCAAGTCAAGGTTCATATTCTTTTCGGTCAAGTCAATACCGCCGAGGTCCTCATTTTCACTAACCGCCGAACTGGCGGATCGACCCCCCGCGGGGGCCCCGGAAGTTTTAGGTTGTTCTGCTTGCCGGGCTTTATATACTTCTAACCGTGCTTGGGCTGAATCGATTTCCTTTTGGATGGACGTGGAATCAAGACCATCAATAAAAAACTTTTCCGGGTCCACGTCGACAATCATACTTTTGACGGCATCAATATTCTTAAGCAGTTTCTTTAGAAAATCCAGACCCGTTGTGTAAGCACGGATTTCATCTTCATTGCCAGCAGGAAGAACGCCCGCCGCTTCATCCATAAAAATATGGCCAATGATTTCGTGCACAAGCGTGGCCAGAAAACCGGCGGGATTGTTCAATTCCTGCTCATCGAGAATCAATTGATATTCCACTCTCGAACCAATGGATGTTCGCAGAACGCCCGCGCGCAATAAAGATTGCGCAGAAGGGTCTTTCGTGACCCCTAAAAGGTACATCAATTCTGCAACTCTCAGACGGTCTTGAGGTGAGAATTTAAAAATCTTGACCCGAGGGTGTGTGCCGTCTTCTGGGACGAATAAACTTCTAAGACGCTGGCTAAGGGACGGTTTAATACTGCTGGCAATAATGTGCATGGCGAGATTAAACTTTTTCTCTTCCCCATTGGGAGCTGATAAAGGTCGTAGCTTATCATTTAACTCATTTAAAAGTTCTGCTTTCTGAGCTGGGTCTTGGATATTGGGTTTTCTTTCGGCTTGATCTGTATCAGAAAAAAGCCATGGGAAAATTAAAGTCCCGGCTAACAAACCTGTCGCTCGTTTCAGAAAATCCCGGCGATTGAGTGAGGGCGGCTCACCGAAATTTTCTTTAAACTCAATCTTTTTTTCTTGATCCTTTATAGCCGGGCCAGGGGATTTCTTAACTGCATATCCAAAACCGAAATTTCTTCCCACAGAATCAAAAGAATGCTTCTCCATAGAGTCGCCATCAAACATCTGTTCTACATTTTTACCCTGGATTCCTGTGGAAAGAAAAACGCCCCTGGTTTTCAAAGCGTTTTGTATTTCTTGAGCCATTTGAGAAACAGCATCCCGAGAATGAAACTCCGGGTCAATCACATTGTGTTCATAAACAATATCCATCTGCCCGCGCAGACTAACAGGTAATTGCATAATATTTGCGACGTATCCAAATATTTGTGGAAGCGTATGGCCCGCTTTCTTAAATTCATTGAGTTCAATATCAACCTCCCGCATAATTCTTGGGTTAGCCTCAACAATATGAATAGCTTTAATCTTTCCAGGAAAAGCCTCTAAGAAACTTTTGATCTCGGTAGCCTCTCTTCCTGGCCCTAAAATTAAGACCTCTGCACCCTCTAAATTAGCGGGGAATGCCAGTGCAAGTGCGCCATTGCTCTGAAAATCGCTAAATATTCTTGCGAACTTTTTAGTGAGTTGTTCTGAATTCACTAACATCCTTAATGACCACTCATCTCCAGGAGGAGTGATGCCCAAATCTTTTGGCCCATATTGGGCACTGATTGCGACAATTTCATCTCCCGATAATTCTTGTTGCATTTGGATAACTTTTAAATCCTTCAACTCCGAGCTGGCGGAGGAGGAATTTTCGGGCAAGGCTATTGTCGAACTGGCGGAAGAAGATTCAACAACACTTAAAATCAATTCAACGGTACTATTAAAGCGAGCGTCCATCGTAAGCTGGGTTCGAAATCGTTGCATCACTTCTTGCGCTTTTTTATTTAATGCGGTAACCTTCTCTTCGTGATCAAAATAATATTGCAACTGTACATAAAGATCGGCTTTTGCATCTTGAACAACGCCCTCCTTCTTAAAATAGGCCAAAGCCTGCCCATTGTTCGCCCAATTCCCCGCCATCACAATAGGAAATTTCCCTTGACTGATGGACTCAACAAAATTACGGTCGTGGCCGATAACAACCAGATCAGCTATGGCAACCAGTCTCAAAAGCTCATTCTGGGTATTAAGAATAACAACATCTGCCTCTCCCATGGGCTTGCCTTGGGCCTTTCCATTAAATTCTCCAGCATTGGATAAATCATTTTCCCCTCGTTCGGCAATTCGAAGTTGAGGAAAATCTTTACGAATAAACTCTCTGACATTATCATCAACAGCATGAAGTCCTAAAATAAGCAATGGTCGTTGTTGAGCAGGGAATTTCTTCAAGGCATTTAAGAATTTTGACAATTCTATAAAATCAATATCATCACGCGTTAACAAAAGTGATGTCACAATCACTTTTCGACCTGATTCAAGTTGTAAAGATTTTCGTATCGCATAAACTTCATCAATGGGAGTTGCTTCAGGTAAATTGTATTTAAAAAGCGTAATCGGCAAGCTGAGTCGTTCATAGCGAACACTGGTATCTCTATGGGGAAAAGCAAGTCCATTTTTAAAAGCAATAACTAATTCTCCTTCAGAGAACCCTCTGGAAACGTCGCGGGGTTCAACAAGAGGAAATCGTTGGTTTATTATCTCTTTGGTAAGCCCTTTGCTGCGCGAATAGACAACAACGATTCTTCTTGTAGAATCATAATTAAAATCAACATTGAATGTCTTAATGAATCCTTCTACTGCGTTAAGTGATGCGACGTCGTAAATCTCAAAAACCAGTCTTTTATGATGTTGTTTCAAGAAATCCTGTAGCTTCCCAACCCCCAAAAGCAAATCTTTTACCTTTTCTTTCTGCTCCCCATTTAATTTCCCCAACTCCAATAACCTTTTAACAAATGAAACCGGATTTTCAATAAAATGTCGTCTTAAACTTGCCCGCGAAATTCCCGAGTCAAGTAAGAATTGAGACTGAGAATAAAATTCATCAAAGTTTGCACTGATCTGAGCAAATGCAGATGCAAATTCATGAGGATTAGACTTGAATGCCTCTCGGATTGTTTCAGGATCGAGGATGGTTTGATTTAGAATTAAATTAAAAATCAACTCGTAATTTTCGACACGATAAATTTGGTATATCCCTTCGACAAAGTTATCGAGACCTTGAGCATATCCGGTTTTCAAGGCTTCTTCACCAAGGTATTGAGGTTGTTTTAAAACGTGGTAAACATTAACAACTTCCGTTGGCCTAAGATGTCTAAAGTATGGGGTAATTTTTAAAATAATTTCTTTTTCCGTTACCTGTACCACCGAGCTGGCGGAGGAGGAATCAACTCCTTGGGCATTGATATCAAATTGGACCAGCGGGCCGGTTAAGACCGCGCCCGCATCTCTCAGCGGAAGCCATTGGATGGCCGCAGAAGCCATAAAAGTTACCCCGCCGGAAAAATATTTGCGCGGGATCATTTCACCGCTTACCGCGTCCTCTTCCTCACGAATCAAGTTGTAAACGCCATTTTTGAATGTCGTTAAATACTGCTCATAAATTTTTTCCTTTGCGTCTTTCTCATCACTTTCCATCCCCGCCATTTTCTTTCGGTCGACATAGACCTGGCTGAGCAAACTTTGTTTAAGCGTGCGCTTGTACCACGACGCTAAAATCAAAGAATGATAAATCTGGCGCAAGGAAGCAAAGGTCTCTCCCTCATTGACCTCCTTCTCAATGACCGGCAAAACCTCGTCGCGAAAAACCTGGGTGGATAAGGAAGAAATATCCTCCGCCTTGTCATTCCCCAATATTTTTACCGGCAATCCCTTCTGGAATTGTGTATCTCCCCCTAGAGATTGCGGGGATGACCGCGTCGCGGCGGCGTAATCCTCTTGCATAAGAACTTTTAAGTGCGTTTCCCCAATCAGCGCCGTACCCTGATCCTGATACACCACCGCCTTGTCCGGCATAATCCAAATCCGGTTAAACGTTTCCATAGGAATATCCGTCGTGCCCAGCTTGTCAGCCGTAACTTTACGGACTTTATCCCAAAACTTTTTTCCGGTTTTGGCGTCGGGATGCAGCAAAGAAGCTGAAAGTTTTTTAAGAAGATAATCTTCCGAAAGCACTTGGCGCCCCATTTCCGTCCGGCCGAATTCATTGGTAATGATGCGGTCTTTTTCATAAGGCGAAAGATTGACCCAGAGGTCATTTTCCGGCAAGGTCAGAGAAGCCAAAAAATATTTGATGAGTTTGGTGCCCTCGATTTTAAGTTCTTCGCCCGCCAATTGCGATTGACCTTTATCAAGGACAAAATTAAAGTGGAAAGGGTTTTGCAGGTCGACCCGGATGCCGCGAAGAACGGGCGGAGTAAAAGCAGGCGTCAACGAAACCATCGGCGAAGATATCAACGGCTGAGTCTGCCCAAAGGCCGCCGGCGCAGCAATTCCCTGAAGGGAAAAAGCCATAAGGACAAACGCCGAAATGAGCTGTTTTAATTTTCTTTTCATAAAATATAAGGTGATTATTTAATTTCGGAGAGCAGTAATAGATTAAGTATACCTTCCCGGGATATTTAGCGCAACTTAAACTTTTTTGCGCTTTGTCCCGGAAAAACACTGTTTTGGAGACCTAAAACTGTGCTATAATGCCGCCTGTGTATAAACAATTTTATAATTTCCGGGAAGAACCTTTCAATGTTACATCCGACCCGGAATTCTTTTTCCCCAGTCTCCGCCACGAAGAAGCTTTTTCCCATTTGGTTTACGGCATCGAAGAACGCAAAGGCATTTTGGTCATTACCGGTGAAATCGGCACCGGCAAAACCACGATCTGCCGCACGCTGTTAAGCCGGCTGAATAACAATGTCAAGACCGCGCTGGTTTTAAATCCTTATTTTTCCGAATTGCAACTTTTACAATTCATTGTCAAGGATTTGGGAATCACGGGAGATTCCCGCGGCAAACTCGCTTTGCTCTCGGCGTTAAACAATTTTCTTATCGAGCAAACCACGCTGGGAAACAATGTCGTTCTGATCATCGACGAAGCGCAGAATTTAAAAACCCCTCAACTCGAGCAGATCCGGCTTTTGTCTAACCTGGAAACAGAAAAAGAAAAACTTTTACAGATCATTCTCGTCGGGCAACCGGAACTGCAAGAAAAACTGCGCCGGCCGGACCTCCGCCAACTCACCCAGCGGGTCGCTGTGCGTTATCATATCCTTCCTTTGGACCGCGACGATACCGGACGTTATATTGAGCACCGGATCAAGGTCGCCGGCCGTCTTGCTCTCGACGTAAATATTCCTCAGGACCAGCTTCCGGTAAGGTTTACCGACCGTGCGGCAGACATTGTTTTTGGCCATTCCCAAGGTACGCCGCGATTGATCAACATCATCTGCGACCGTAGCCTGCTGTTGGGCTATGTCCAGGCAACCAAAATTATTGACGAAAACATCACTTTAAAAGCCGTTCGCGAGGTCGGCCAATATCATGAGCATCATTCACGAAGCGTTGAAAAAAGTCCAATCGAATCGCGCTGAGAATTCAGCCGCTGAAAACCCAGTGCGTTCCACGCCAAAAGTTTTGTCCTCGACGACCCAAACTTTTTCCGACAAAATAAAAGAAAAGAATGCGGTCATCGCAAACAAACGATTTTCCAAACAGGAGATCTTCTGGACTATTCTCATTTTTAGCCTCGGCGCAGTAACATTTTATAATCTTTCCGAATACACCAAACGCACAGCAGAAATATCCCGGACAAAAATCTTTGTCCCTACCGTCACATCCGCGATGGTCCAAAGCCAAACCGCCATCCCTTCCATCGCGGTCCCGGTCTCATCTTCCACACCGACCCCGGTTCTGCCTAAAAAAGGCGAGATCATTCTCTCCGGCATTGTCGAAATGGACGGAAAGAACTTTGCTTTGATCAATAAGGAATTTTATGAAACCGGCGAGACCGTCGAAGGTGCTACGATTACAAAAATCAGCAGTGACAGCATTGAGATCAGTCAAAAAGGCAAGACCCGTGTGATCAAAATTCTCCGTCCCCATTAAAGATAGGTTTTAATCGCGGCGGTAATATCCGCGATAGAAATCCCTTCCACCACCTTGACCGACCCCAGACCCGTCGCCAACACAAAACGCGGTTTTCCGGCGACAAACTTTTTATCGTGCCGCATGTGGTCTAAAATATCAGCCAGCTTGATGCCCTTGATTTTTTCCGGCAGACCGATATCCGAGAGAACGCCGCCTAAAATCGCCGCGTCCTTGGCCGTTAGAAAATTTAAACGCACGGACAATTCCGCCGCTACCCGCATTCCTAAAGCCACGGCTTCGCCGTGATGGTAAATCTTAAACTGGCCCGCGGCCTCCACAGCATGTCCAACGGTGTGGCCGAAATTCAAAATCGTACGGATGCCTTTGGTTTCTTTTTCATCCTGCTCCACAACGCGGGCCTTGATGCGACTGCACTGATATACGATTTCTTCCAATACTTTCTCGTCGGAATTCAATAGTTTAGAAATGTGGCGGGCCATATAATCAAACAAACGCCGGTCGGAAATCACGCCATATTTAACAGCTTCCGCCAGGCCATTACGGATCTGGCGTTTATCTAACGTCGACAAAAGAGCGACATCGCTAAAAACGAGTTTGGGCTGATAAAACGTGCCCACCAGATTTTTCCCTATAGGCAAATCAATCGCGGTTTTTCCGCCGATTGCGGAATCGATTTGTGCTAAAAGTGTCGTCGGGACCTGAACATATGGCACTCCGCGGCGGTATGTCGCGGCCACAAAACCGGTCAAATCTCCCACCACACCCCCGCCAAAGGCGACAATAAAAATATTCTTGTTCACATCCTGACGCGCAATCTTTTCTAAAAGAGCAACGAAAGTTTTTGGGGATTTACTCTTTTCTCCTTCGGGCACTTCCAGGAAAGTTACGCCCATATCGTGGAGGCGCAAACTTTTTTCCAAGGTCTTGCCATAAAGTTTTTTTAAAATAGGATGCGTGACGATCAACGCTTCGCCACTGAGATTCAAATTCTTCAGTTCTGCTCCCAGATTCAGTAAACAATCATGACCAATCAGGATTTTATAACTATGGTCACGCACCGCAACTTTAAGACTCAAAGACATGGTTCATCCTTTCTATAACGGAGTGCTTACTAAAAAACTGGCCAGCCCCATCACGAAATTGAATAAAAAATTCAATGCGTGGCTTTGGATCAAAAGAATGACAATGGCAATGCCGAACGGTTCTAAGTACAAATATTTTCTCGCCCACGCCGCCGGTAAAAGTCCGGCAACAATCCGCGACCCATCGAGAGGTGGAACAGGCAGTAAATTAAAAAAAGCCAGCCCCAAATTAACAATCACCATTAAGCCAAAAATATTTTGCTCTAAAGAAAAAAGCCCCGCCGCCACAAGAGCGAGAGCTATATTGACCGCCGGCCCCGCGGCCGCAACGAAAATCATATCACGACGAGGATGATGTAACCGAGAAAAATTAACGGGCACGGGTTTGGCTGCGGCAAAAGGAAATTTAAAAACAATCATAGTAAAAATCGGCAAAAGAATCGTCCCGATCGGGTCAATATGCTTGAGAGGATTGAGCGTCAAACGACCCATCATTTTTGCCGTCGGATCACCGCATTTCAATGCCACCCAGCCGTGAGCGACTTCATGCAAGATCACGGCCATGGCCAAAATAAAAATAATCTGAAGAACATCTAAAACTTGCAGAAACATGGAGGCATTTTAACAGAAAATCAGAAGGAAGCAAACGCTGTGGAAAGACTTTATAAAACAAGCGTGATCTTGGTCACCAAAACAACGGGATTCTCAGATTTGAAATTCGGCTTGATCTGGCCTTCGACTTTGACCTTTTGGTTGAGAAATCCGTCGAGAATATGCCGGTACCCTTGCAAAGCGTAAACTTTACCGTCGCTTTTAAGAAAATGACGAATATCCGGAGAAACCGCTTTATCGCCCAAGTCTTCCACAAGACCGCTTAAAGAAATTACGGCCGCCGGCAATTCCGGAAACGGCGTCTTGCTCTCAACCGGTTTGACCGATACACTACCAAGAGGAGACGCTATCGTCCGCGCCGGGGGAATGTCTACAGATTTGAATTGAAGAAAATCTTTGGCCACCCATCCGAAACTTTGATCCGGCGGCTCAATACGAAACCAATCCGCTTTTTTTTCGACGATGCGGACTGATTCCCCTTTTTTCAACTGCCCGATAATTGAGGACGTCGGCAGAGCACTGGCTCGGATATTGAGTCGGTTCCCGATGACCTCGCCGGTCCCGTCGCCTAAATCCTTAATATAAGATGCGCTGACATAAGCCTTGGCAGAGACGGGAAGTTTGATTTTGCGCCAATCATAACTAGCCTCAACGACAATAACTTCATCTCCGCTTTTGAGTTGTCCTAAAGATTCAAAGTTCGTGTTCTGCCCGGCGCGCAAATTAGCGGTCGTCGCCGTGACTTTAGCCACAAAAGGAAAAGCCTCTTGCGCCTGGGCCGCGAAAGCGCCTAAACACAAAAGGCTTAAACTGACGAGAATAATTTTTTTCATTAATTAAGAAAGAAACAACTTTATTTCTTAGGAGCGGCAGCCTTGGCCGCGGGTGCAGCCGCTTTAGCGCCAGGAGCGGCGGCTTTAGCACCAGCAGCACTTCCCGCAGCACCTTCCGCCGGGGCAGCTTCCTTAACCGTCTTGCGGGCTTTGATCTTGACGATCTTTGTCTTGGGAAGACCCACCGCGCTACGGTCATCTTGCCACAGGCCTTTTTTCATCATTTCCTTCATGCGCTCAATACGCGTCAAAACAGAACGCTGCTGCGCTCCGGCGGTATCGATCTTCAGTGATGTGTGTAAAGACATTATAAACTCCTTATCATGCTATCTTTGTAACGTTTTCTAAGCTGGCTGAGCATTTGCTTCGCCTGGTCTTGGCTGGAAAATCTTCCCACGCAAACGATGATATAATTCCCCTTTTGCACAACGAAGCTTTCTAAGCCTTGCCGCTTAAGATCGCCGGCTTCCTTCTCTGCCATGGATTCTTTTTTGTAAGATGCTACCTGAACAGTATACCCTTTGTCAATATCTTTTTGCGGGGCCACCGAACGGGCCGTGACCGGGGTGATCATGGGCGCAGGCAAGACTTCGCGGGCCGCTTCCGCGGTTCCGCTTATTGCGGGAGCCGCTGTTTTAACCGCGGGTGTTGTCAACACGGAAATTTGGGGGTGCGGCATGACACTCGTCATGACCGGTGTAACCGGTGTGAGTTGCGCGACCGGCCGCGCTAAACGGGCTTTCACCCGTCCCCGCTCCACACCGATTGAGAAAGCAATAATCAAACTCACAATCACAAAAACAAAAACCACCACGACATTTTCAAAAGTCAAAACAATACGGCTGAAAATAAAACGCGGGGCGGTATTTTCTATCGGTTCGCCGGTCGTGCCGGGAAAAAGTTCGAATTGGGACTGATTCCCAAAATGGATATTCATAAAATCATTATATAAAGAATTATTGGAGTTTACTCAAGAATTTTCGAAACTTTTTTTGTTTGCAGAGTTCACTGAAACATTTGACAACTTTAGGATCAAACTGCGTCCCGCTGTTGCGGATAAGCTCGTCGTGCGCTTCGATCAACGTGAGCTTGCGCTTATACGGCCGGCCTCGGGTCATGGCCTCAAAGGCATCGACGACCGCCATAATACGTGCGCCGACGGGGATCTGCTCTTTCTTAAGTCCCGACGGATAACCTGTCCCGTCGTATTTTTCGCGATGATATAAAATGATCGGCAAAACCGGACGTAAAAACGCCACCGGCTTGATCAACTCTGCACTCTTCGTCGGCAAATTCCGAATGATCTTGAATTCTTCCGGCGTCAACTGACTGGTTTTAGACAAAATTTCAAACGGGACATCCACCGCGCCCGCATCATGCAACATGCTGGCATATTGTAAACAGTCTATAGCGTCTTGTCCAAGGTTCATTTTCTCAGCGATGGATTTCATAATACTAAAATACGCGGGAGCATGCGCCAGTCCTTGCGCCCCTTTGCGTTCGAGAAGCTTATCAATCAATTGGATACTGCCTAAAATCGTTTTTTGTTGTTCCTCATGAAGCTGTAACTTTTTAATGGCGGTCACACTCTGTTCGGCAAAAACGGAAAGCATTTCCCGGTCAAAATCCGTAAACGGCGGCTCGCTGTTTTTGCGTTCGATAAAAATAGCGCCGATATTTTCATCCGCGATTAACGGGAGGCCGATCACGCGTTTTTCCACCAGAGGATATCCTTCGGTCACACGAATTTCGACATCACTGATACTTTTAAGATCCCGCCGCTTATCCAGCCAGATATTGATCTGATTATTGAAAATAGCGACGAGAATGACCTTGCGTTTCAAAGGATCCAGAATATAAACGCTCGCCGAACTGGCCTTAATGAATTGACACAAAAGACGGGTCAGCCGTAACGTCAATTCCCGGACGTTATAGGTGGAATTGACCAAACGGTAAACCATATGGACCGCGGAAAGAACAAGACTGTAACGCTTTTCTAACGAAAGATGGGTTACGGGGTTTTTCAAAACTTTTCTGGGCGGGTGAGGATGTTGCACGCTTACACCAAGGCATAAGGGTTAAAGAATTTTTTATGTTCCTCCAGAGCGTAACGGTCCGTCATCGAAGCGATGTAATGACAAATGGTCTCGTATTTTTCGGCTTTTGAGAATGTCTTGCCGCGGGAGTACACTTGCGGAGAAAGCTGGTGCGGCTCTTTGACGTAAACGGCAAAAAGATCATCGATGATCCTTTGCGCTTTCGCGGTCATCCGCACCACACGATAGTGATGATACAATTTCTGATTAAGCAAGTTTTGCAAAAATATTCTCTCCTGAGACATCGGGGGGCTAAACGCCACCACTTCCTTATTATATTTTTTGACTTCGTCAGCGCAATGAAAATCCAACTTCTTCAAACGGCCATCGGTAAACTGCAAAAGATCGGTGATTTGCATGTCGATCAGGGCTTTGACAACCTGGTATTTGAGCATTTCACGGTTGGTAAAATTTTTTGTCCCACCGATGCGCGTCAAAGCTTTTTGCCAAAGCGAGCTTTCCGTCAAATCTTCTTCCGTGATGCAACCGGACGTCAGGCCATCATCAATGTCGTGATTCAAATACGCCAAAGAGTCCGCCATATCAACGACCTGCGCCTCCAAGGTCGCGCCTTCACTGAAGAATTGTTTGGTATTATCCGGCAAATCATAAACGGTCTTATGTTTCAGAATACCGACGAGAACCTCCGGTGTCAAGTTCAGGCCGTCAAAATCCGGATAACGCTTTTCCAAACGCGTGAGGATTTCAAAACTGTGTTTATTGTGATTAAAGCCTTTCAACTTTGCTTTTCGCAAAATATTATCTAAAGCATCTTCTCCGGCATGGCCGAAGGGCGGATGTCCCAGATCATGGGCCAGCGCCACGGCTTCAATCAAATCTTCATTGAGCATAAGATTGCGGCCGATCGTACGACCGATCTGGGCCACTTCAATGGTGTGAGTCAGACGGGTTCGATAGTAATCTCCTTCCAGAATAGTAAAAACCTGGGTTTTGTACTCCAGCTTACGAAAGGCTTCCGAATGGACGATGCGGTCACGGTCGCGCTGATAACACGTTCGCACGGGATGATGCGGTTCTTTATACATCCTCTCGCCGGAATCCCCACTTTTCATAGCATACGGCGCAAGGATTTTTCTTTCTAAAGCTTCAATATCTTGACGGGAGCGCATATTATTTTTTTTGCTTAAGAATTAATTTATCGTATAAAACGGTGAGTGATTGCGAAATGACCTTGGTTTGCGCGAGGACAGGCATAAAATTCACGTCGCCCTTCCAACGCGGCACGATATGAATATGCAAATGTCCCGGAATCCCCGCACCGGCCACCCGCCCCAGATTCATACCGATATTATAGCCGGCCGGCTTGATTGTTTTGTCTAAAAGATCCTTAGTCCTATTGAGAAGGCCAAACACATCCATCATTTCTTCTTGCGTCAACTTATTTAAATCTCCGACGTGGCGCTTGGGTAAAATCAAAATATGGCCGTTATTGTAAGGAAAAATATTTAACACGGCAAAGCTCAAAGGACTGCGCCAAAGAATAAAATTCTTTTTGTCATTTTTTTCCTTGAAGATGCGGCAAAAAAGGCAGCCCTTGGTTTTACCGATCATTTTCGTGACATATTTGACGCGCCAGGGCGCCCACAGCTTGTCCATGCTATTCCTTGATCCTCATCAATTTGGCAGAAAAATCTTTGTTGGCAACCTCAATAATTCCATAAGAACGATATGGAGCCGTAATGGTATCTGTAGGACTGCCGGGATTAAAATATAGAACAGCGCCCTCTTTTTGATTCCAAGGTTGATGAGAATGACCAAAAATTATAATGTCAACTTTATCCATCTTGAATTCCTCTTTGACTTTTTCTAAAATCGTCCGCGGCGGCCCCTCCCCATGAAAAAGCCCTACAGAAAATGAACCCAACTTAAAGATCTGGCGCGGGGGGAAAAGTTTACGGATCGCGGCATTGTCCATATTTCCATGGACGGCCTTGACTTCCTTGATATCAGCCAAGGCCTGATAATCGACGATTTCGCAAAAATCACCGGCGTGAATGATCAGATCGACGGACTTAAAATCTTTTAGCATCATTGGGGGAAGCTCCCGCGAGTGAGTGTCGGAGACAACACCGATCCGCATCATGGTCAGACCTGTCCTTCCCGCGGGCCGGCGATGAGCGATTTGTCAAAGATCGCCGCGAGCGTGTTAAGTTCGCCTTCATTCCATATCCACATCCGTTCCTGTAAAGCCCGAAGGCGCGCATTTTCATCGAGAGAATCCAGAGAAATCAAAACACAGCGCTGCGGTTTATGAATAAGTTTTTTGACTTCAGCCAGCATGATGCTGATTTCATTCTCGCCGACGGCACCGGACTTAAGAACGATGATCCATTCGCCTTCGTCCGCGACCGCGCGGATCAAATCCAAATGACCGCCGGAGGGAATCACGACTCTTGTGGGGGTCATCTGGTGAAAGACCGGCAATTTATAACGCCGTCCGTTCATGGACAACGATTCATTCTCAAAACACGACAACAATTCCAAGACCTGAGATGAGACATCGCGTTTAGCGTTCGTACAGGAGGCTTCATAAGCCCGGCGGAATTCCTGACGGAATTCTTCCTGTTGCCTTTCCCCATGGTCTTCAATCACACTGCGGCGTTTATAAAATACAAATTTTAACCAATATTTAAAAAGTCTATCCGGAAGATAAAAATAATTGCCGTTTTTGGCCACTAGGCCGATTTCTAAAAGTCGGTTGATCCGTCCGGTGACTACGCTTTGTTTCACATGCAAAGACGCGCTCAATTCCGTAATTTTCTGCCGGCCGCCGGCCAGCGACAATAAAATCCGCGAAACGATCACATTCCCTTTGCCCGAGACTATCCGCTCAACGATGAGATCAAAGTGACGGCTCAAAACACCCCAGCGCTCATTGAGGATCTCTTCCATGGCCAAAGATAAAAGCGGAAGAAAAATTTCACCCTGTTTGTGCGCATCGCTCAAAGCGCGCAATTCCTGACAAATGAGAGTCAGATACAACGGGTGCCCGCCGGCAAAGTCGATCAAGAAATGCGTGAGAGGCTCATTTATTTGGATCCCTTGCAAATGAAACCGCACAAACTCTTCGCTGGTCTTGATATTGAAAGGCTGAATTTCGATGACTTCAAAATTTCCAAAAAGCAGGGAAAGTTTTTCGGAAAGGATTTTTTGCGCCGACCACAACAGCGAACTGGTCACGACGTACAAACACCGGCGCTGGGTCATGATGCGCTTGCCCAATTCCTGGAATTCGTCGACGATGCCAAAATCTTCTAAATGCTGAAATTCATCCAAAAATAAAACACAATAGACATTCGCCTCCTGAGTAAAAATCTGCGGCAAGCTGATCGTCTCAAGATAGGCTTCCCGTTCACGGTTATGCGCCAAATGCGACTGGATTTTTTTGACGGCTTTGATCGTTTCCGGCAAACGGTTTTCCGCGGCACTCATCAAAAGGGCTAGATCATCGCCGACCGTCAGGCCCTCAATGCGGCCGTAATGATACAAAAGGCAACCGGTCAATTTATAAAAGAAATAAGGCAAATCCGCGTTTTCCAAATCGATATAAACCGGGACAATTTGCGGATCATCGAGATCTGCCAAAAATTTCTGGACGATCATGGTCTTGCCCGTATAGCGATCGCCCAAAAAGGCCATATTCTGACGGTAACCTTCCTTAAGATCCAAAACCCGGCGCTTTAAAAGCGCAAGCTTCTTTTGACGTCCATAAAATTGTTCCTGACCGACGGGGCTCATAAAATCCTCAAAGTTTAGGTAAAAAATACAGCGGGTTCTCGGCTTTGGCATAACGCCGGATTTCAAAATACAAAAGCGGCGAATTTCCCTTTTTCCCGGAAAGAGCCAGCTTCCCGCCCTTTGCGACAGTGTCACCCAACATGACCGCTATTTGAGAATTAAAACCGTAAACGGTAAAGTATCCATCCATATGATCCAAAATGACCGTATAATAATATCCTGCTAAATAATCCGCAAAAACGACTTTCCCCTGACGGGAGGCCACGACCGGCTGTCCTTCCATCGTCTCAATCCCAATCCCGCGATTCAAATAAGACCCGTGCTGTTCTCCAAAATAACGCACCACCCGACCCGATACCGGCCAGCCAAAATCATCCTTGATCGGCCCGGTCATGGTTATCGGCGATGTCGTGGCTGAAAAAAAATTCGAGGTCGTTGTCGAAGGGACGTCGACGTCTTTCACACTCTCTGCGCCGGGAATAAAAATCAATTGATTTTCTTCAAGATGAGCGCCGTTAGGAATATTATTACTGCGGATGATATCTTCAATATCGACTTGATAAGTCTTGGCAATGCGCCAGAGGGTTTCTTTCTTTTGGACCTTATGATAAACGCCTTTCTGACTTCGCGGGACGCCGGTTCCGGTCACACCCGAATCAACGGTCATACAACCCGTCAAAGCCATCATCAGCAAACCCCAAAACCCAAAACTGAAAATATAGAAAACTTTTTTCACCTTCACAAATCCTCTGCGTTTTGGAGCGAGGGACGGGAATCGAACCCGCGTAGATAGCTTGGGAAGCTACCATTCTACCATTGAATTACCCTCGCTTAAAATCCCTCACGACAATTTGGCCAGCAAATTTCTCGTCGATACCGCGACATCGGCGGCTTCACAGATCGCGCGCGTGACCGCAACGCGTTTCCCGCCTTTGTCTAAGGTCTTCTCAACATTGTAAAGCGTGATTCCGCCGATAAAAAAAACCGGAATCCTGACTTTGGAGCTGATCTGTGAAACGACTTGCAAATTTAATCCCGGCCGTTGCGGTTTAGTTTTGGTTTTAAAAACTGACCCAAAACCGATGCAATCCGCACCATCCCTCTGGGCCGCCATGGCCTGTTTAAGGGTCTGACAGGAAACGCCGATAATCGACTGCGATCCTAAAATCTTTCGCGCTGCTTTGAGGGGCAAATCCTCCTGGCCTAAATGAACCCCGTCACTGCCGCTGACTACGGTCAAATCCACGCGATCATTGACAATGAACAAGGCGCGGCCTCGAGTGACTTGCAAGGCCTTTTTTGCAAAAGCTAAAATCTCGCGCGCTGATCCGTGTTTACTGCGCAACTGTACAATCTTGGTCCCGGCCGACACGGTTTTTTTCAAGACGACAAATAATTTTTCAAAACTCGCCACCTCGCTATCGAGGACCACATAAAGTTTGGACCTGCGTAAAATTTGTTTTTTACCGGGCATCGAAATTCCGGGTGTTGAGGATTTTCTTTTCGATCATATAAACCTGATAACGCAAATTCTTAATCTTCGCCGCAACCGAGCTGTCCTTGAGCTTGGCAAATTCTTCTAAGACCCGCAAGGATTCTTTGACCCGCTGACAATTCGCATAGAAAATATCGGCCGCATTTTTACGTTTGGCTTCCGACGGGGTGGTGGCCCGTCCGTGATCGCCTTGAACATCCCGCCCTTTAATCAAATCTTTCAAACCGAAAGTCTTAATGTGCCCGGTGAGCTGGTGCCGGATTTCTTTAAATTTTCTTGTCAAAACTTTTTCATTGAGCCAGAACCGGCACACATCTTCGCAAACCCGCAAGCCTTCTTTAGCACGATTAAAATTCGCATCAATAACACGTAAAAATGAGGGTTCAGGTTTTTTAACCACGGCCTTTGATCTTCTGGACAATACGGCTGGTCGAAAGCCCGTCGAGATATTTAATCAGCTCGACCTTTCCGCCATGGGCCATGACGATATCGGCGCCGGCGATATCCTTGCCTTTCCAATCCGCACCTTTGATTAAAATATCGGGCTTGATTTCGCAAATCAAATTGTAGGGCGTATCTTCGCCGAAGATCACCACAAAATCAACGGCGGACAAACCAGCCAGAACTCCCGCACGGTCCTTTTCGTTATTGACGGGACGCCCCTGACCCTTTAACCGCTTCACGGACGCATCACTGTTTAAACCCACCACGAGAACTCGGCCCTTTTTTGCGGCTTCGAGATAACTCACATGGCCGAAGTGTAAAATATCGAAACAGCCATTGGTAAAAGCGATGTGTTGACCACCGCGGCGCAAAGCCTTCAATTTCCTTTTCAAAGAGCTGACAGAAACTATTTTTTTCCTAAAATCCATTGCGCTTCCTGTCTCTATCTGCATCATTTTGTCCTCAGTCAATTCCTCACGCTACAAGCACAGATTTTCCTCAACCCTTCAATGACTGAATTCCTCCTCAACCAATTCACAAATCGCATGAACCATAGTGATATGCGTTTCTTGAACGCGGGCCGTGACTTTGGAAGGCGCAATCAAGGAGATATCGGATAAAAGCGCCGTCTGTCCCCCGTCATTACCTGTCAAGGTGATCGTCACCAGCCCGAGGGATTTGGCTTTCTTAATAGCGGATAAAACATTTTTGGAATTTCCGCTGGTGGAAAGGCCGATGGCGACGTCGCCTTTCTTTCCCAAGGCTTCCACCTGCCGGGTAAAAATAATATCAAAACCATAATCATTGCCTAAGGCCGTCAAGGCCGACGTATCGGTCGTCAACGCGATAGCCGCGAGGGCCCGGCGCTCTTTTTGAAACCGTCCGACGAATTCCGCCGCCATGTGCTGACTGTCTGCCGCGGATCCGCCATTGCCAAAAATCAGAATTTTCCCACCGGCCTTTAACGATTGGGTCAAAGCGTTCACCGCCGCGGCGATGGCGTCTAAATTCTTTTCCAGACTCTTCTCTTTAACATCAATAGACTGCGCAAAAATATCGCGGATCTTTTCTTTCATAGAATCCCTAAGAAGCAAAAAAAACTTTCGCTAATTCATACAATTCCATGTCGATTTTTTTGCGGGTTTTCACAGCTTCGGCAAGGTCCACAGACTGCAATTTATTGTCGCGCAAGCTGACCATTTGGCCGAATTTGCCTTGGCTGACCAGCTCAACGGCCTTGACTCCAAACTGGGTCCCGATAATCCGGTCATACGCCGTCGGAGTGCCGCCGCGCTGGATGTGCCCCAAAACACTGACGCGGGTTTCAAAACCGGTGCTTTCCTCGATGACTTTTGCGACAATTTCACCGACATAACCGAACCGGCGGCGTTCACCGATCGGCAGGAGATCTTTATTGTAACCGACCACTTCCGCGCCTTCGGAAACCACAATGATACTGAAATTCCGACCGCGTCCATGACGGGCTTTAAGGTCTTCGCAAACTTTTCGCAAATCGGTGGGGATTTCCGGGACCAAGATTTCATCGGCCCCGCCGGCGATCCCGGCTTCCAGCGCGATCCAACCGGTGTAACGGCCCATGACTTCAATAACGATAATGCGGTGATGACTTTCCGCTGTCGTATGCAAACGGTCAATGCACTCGGTTGCGACATTGACCGCCGTATCAAAACCGAAAGCATAATCGGTCCCCGAAAGGGCATTGTCAATGGATTTAGGAACACCCACAACCTTGATCAGCCCATTCTGATGAAGCTTAAGCGCAATTTTTAAAGTTTCTTCCCCACCGACGGCAATGAGAGCATCCAAACCGCTGCGCTTATAATTTTCCGCCAGCTGTTGGACTTTTTGCGCATCATCGACAATATTGACCCGGCTGGTCCCTAAAATCGTACCGCCCTTGTCTAAAATGCCCGACGTTTGGCGGATATCCAAAATGCGCATATCATTTTCAATTAAACCCAGCCAGCCGTTTTTGATCCCGGCGACAACATAACCATCTTGCATACCTTTGCGCACGACCGCGCGGATCACCGAATTCAAACCCGGACAGTCTGCGCCGCCGGTGAGTATACCGATCTTTTTCACTTTTAAAATCCGCCTTTATCTATTCTACTGTCCTGCTCAAAGCTAATGACCTCTGCAATTGAGCCAGAAAAAGTTTTAAGCCCGATATCCCTGAAAAGGGACCGGCGGCTGCAAATTTCCGGCCGCTGATTTCAAATTGTGTTCTCCCTCACTCATTTTTTTATCTCCGCCGACGATCCGGGTGACATCGATGCGGACAATGACTTTGTCCTCAATACCGGAAACTGAGGGAATGACAAAGGGTTCATCGGGCTTGACCCACATGGTTTCGATGATCTTGTGCTTGATGACATCTTGTAAATTGGCGGTCACCGTCGGAATTTTGACGTCGCTGCTCAAGGCGATGTTCAGCCGGACATCCAGTCCCCGTTTGGTCGCTTTGATACGGACCGAACGGACTTCTTTGACTTCGATAAATTTAAGAGAGATCCGGCGGACTAAGTCCTCCATCGCAATCAAGGAAACCGTGACCCGTCCCACGGGATTGTCAAAAGCCACATTCTTCTCGCGCATTTCTTTTCCCGTTATGGCTTCAATAAAAAACCAGTTAATCAAAAGGATCAGGCACGCGCCGATGCCAGTGATGATGCGCAACTCATGATCATTGTAAATCGCCTGACACAAAAAGATCACATTATTCAAACTGATCACGTGCATAACAAAAAGGCTCCAGAAACACGCCAAAGACAAAATCAAAATACTGTAAAAAACAATGGCAAATCTGGTAATGAGTCTCATGGCGTTTCCCTCGCAATTCCCTGGACATTGACATTAACATCCCGAAGATCAATGTCCGTCAGCTGGTCAAATTTTTCCCGGATCATTTCCTGAACTTGCTGGGCCGTGTCAGGAATATTGAGTCCGTAGCGCACCCGCACTTTGACTTCCAGAGACACGGCATTGGCATTCCGGTCGACATGAACATCCACACCGGAACAATGCTTCACACCCACTAACTCCATCACGGTAGCGGTAAAATCCTGAGGGATCAACGTCACGCCGTCGATTTCTTCAACAGCCGCTTTAGCAATGTCACTGATGACCTGATTATGATAATTGATCAGACCGGAATCGATTTTATTAAATCCTGGCATTTTCATTTTTGTGCCTCCGTGTCAGATTTTATCATCTTTTCTAAAAAGTGGGTGGATACTTTTCCTTCCACAAAGAGCGGATGGTCTAAGATCTCGCTGTGCAGGCCAATTGTGGTTTTGATGGGGCTGATATAAAATTCTTCCAGAGCACGACGCATTTTGCGTATCGCTTCAATCCGGGTTTTATCATAGACGATCAATTTGGCGACCATGGAATCATAAAACGGCGGAATGCTATAACCTTGATAGATATGGGTGTCCACACGAACGCCATAACCCCCGGGAAGATTCAGTTCCGTAATTTTCCCCGGCGACGGCATAAAATTATTGCTGGGGTCTTCGGCATTGATGCGGCATTCTATTGCGGCGCCGTTTAACTTGACATCG
The DNA here is from genome assembly GCA_031423615.1 of Candidatus Omnitrophota bacterium. Classification (GTDB taxonomy): domain Bacteria; phylum Omnitrophota; class Gorgyraeia; order Zapsychrales; family JANLHA01; genus JADLGJ01. The sequence continues at coordinate 26,038 of JANPFV010000084.1, read as the reverse complement.
TCCTGTTTGATTTTGAGTTTTTCGCCGGCCGCGGCCTTGATTTGTTCTTTGATCAGATCGATTCCGGTGACCATTTCCGTGACCGGATGCTCAACCTGAATGCGGGTATTCATTTCCATGAAATAAAATTCGCCGTTGGAGTTCAAAAGATATTCGATCGTCCCGACTCCGCGATAGTTGCAGGCCTTGGCGATCTTAACCGATGTCTCGCCCATTTTTTTGCGCAATTTAGAATCCAGCGCCGGCGAAGGAGATTCCTCAAGGAGTTTTTGATGACGCCGCTGAATACTGCAGTCGCGCTCGCCTAGGTGAATCACATTTCCATGATGGTCAGCGAGGATTTGAAATTCAATATGACGCGGATCGGTAATATATTTTTCAATATAAACGTTGGGGTTGCCAAAATTGGCTTCAGCCTCTTTTTGGGCGATATTAAAAGAGCTGGTCAGCGTCACATCATTGTGGCAAACCCGCATTCCTTTTCCTCCGCCACCCGCCGCCGCCTTGATGATGACGGGATATTTGATTTCCTTGGCGACTTTAAGCGCATCCTGCTGGTTTTTGACAATCCCTTTTCCACCGGGAGTGAGGGGAACCCCGATCTTACGCACCGTTTCACGCGCCTGGACCTTATCGCCCATCAAACGGATGGTTTCCGGGGTCGGGCCGATAAAGGCGATATTGCAGGATTCGCAAATTTCCGCGAAGTGGGCATTTTCGGAAAGAAAACCGTAACCGGGATGGATCGCCTCCACGTCGGTGATTTCGGCCGCAGAAATGATCGCGGGAATGTTAAGGTAACTTTCTGAGCTTTGCGCCGGACCGATACAGACAGCTTCGTCGGCGAAACGGACATGCAAAGACGTCGCGTCAGCTTCCGAATAGACGGCGACCGTCTTGATATTCATTTCCCGGCAGGCGCGGATCACGCGAAGCGCAATTTCCCCACGGTTGGCTATGAGAATTTTAGAAAACATTTTTGGAAAAACGAAATATTTAAAAAATCAGATTGAATGTCCTTGCACTTCAATAATTCTTATAAAAATCGTCTTGTTCTCCTGGCTATTTCACCGAACGTCTTAAACCGGTTCAACCACAAAAAGGACCTGTCCGAATTCAACGGGTTCGGCATTATTGGCTTTGGCTTCAATAACCTTGCCGCGGATTTCTGACTTGATTTCATTCATCAGTTTCATCGCCTCGACGATACAAACAACCTGGCCTATTTCGACGACCTGTCCGACTTCAATAAAAACGGGCGACTCGGGAGACGGCGAGCGGTAAAACGTCCCGACCATAGGAGAATTGATATTTTTGGTGAGCTTGCCCGATTTTGGTTCTTCCGACACAGCTGCGGGACCCGATGCCGGATGGGTTTCTACTTTGTAACGCGGGACCTCGGAACGCACCACACTCTCGACAAATTCGGTCGAAGCGCGCTTGATTTTGATCTTGGAACCTTCCCGCTCAACTTCGATTTCCGTCAAATCGTTTTCGTTCATCAAACCGATGATTTCTTTGATTTCCTTCAAATTCATCGATTTACCCTTTCGACGTATTGACCGTTTCGTGTATCGATCTTGATTTCATCTCCCACGTTGATAAAAAGCGGAACCCCGACTGAAGCGCCGGTGGCAATCTTAGCCGGCTTGTTTCCCGCGCGGGTCGAATCCCCGCGAATCCCCGGTTCGGATTCAATAATACGGGTAATAATAAAATTTGGCAACACAACCTTGGCTATTTTATTGTCATAGCACATGCCGGTTACCGTCAAATTTTCTAAAAGAAATTTTTCGCCATCTCCCACCATTTCCCGCGGGACAGTTACTTCTTCGTATGTGGTATGATCCATAAAATGTAAATTCGTGCCATCGGAATAAAGATATTCCAACTCGCGCTCTTCGATAAAAACGTCATCCAGTTTTTCCGAGGTGCGAAATGTCCTCTCTAAGACCGAATCCGTAGTCAAACTCTTTAACTTAACCCGCACAAAAGCCGATCCCTTGCCGGGTTTTACATGCTGATATTCCATGACCATAAAAACATGGCCGTTAATGATAAGCCCAATACCTGATTCGATTTCATTAATGGAAATTGTCATAGTAAAATCCTGTTTTAAGTTTTTCTTTTGGGACGGCTGATAATCTCGCAACCTGCTTTAGTGACCAAAACCATCTCTTCCAGCCGTATTCCAAATTTTCCTGGAATGTAAACTCCCGGTTCCACGGTAATAACCATTCCTTTGCGCAATATCACACCACTTTGCGCTGAAAGACGGGGGGATTCGTGGATATCTAACCCCACTCCGTGGCCAAGCGAATGGCCAAAATATTTTGCCAAATCTAAACTTGCTAAATAATTGCGCGCCGCATAATCAACATCCCCGGCTTTGACGCCGTCGCGGATTTTAGCGATAGCCAAAGTCTGCGCTTGACTTACCGCCGCATATATTTCTGCGTAAAGTTTGGGCATTTTACCTAAAAAGAACATACGTGTCAAGTCACTCTTGTAACCGTTTATATCTATGCCCATGTCGACTAGAACCGGTTCATTGTCACGAATTTTTCGGTCGGTCACTCTCGCGTGGGGATACGCAGACTGCGGTCCGGAAGCGATAATCGGGTCAAAAGAAAATCCCGCCCCCCGGGGTTTAACATAATTCTCTAATTTCAAGAGAACATCCCTTTCGGCCATGCCCGGACGGATCACAGTTTTCAAAAATTTATAAGCATCGAGATTCAATTGCAGACATTTATGGATCTGTTCGATTTCGGTTTTTTCTTTAATCAAGCGCATGGTTTCAACCAAATCATTTGCCGGGACTAATTCCATGCCCGGAGGACAAATTTCCTGCCATTGCTTAAAGCGATTTAGGGAAAGGTGCCGATCATCGAAACCAATTCTTTTCGCCTTTTTCTGAGCCAGAAGAGCAAACATCTCTTTATTAAGGTTATGGGAAAACTGTTCCACTTTTATGCCATTAAGTCCTTTTTTTGCCTCTTCACAATATCTAGAATCGGTTAAATACAGTGATTCTGTGGGAAATGACAATAAAAAAGATTCTGATGCGGGGAAAGAGGTCAAATATTTGATATTGGTATCGTTGGTATGGATGTAGCTGTCAAGCTGGCGGGAAACAAGCAAACGTTGAAATTTCTTTAATCGCTTTGACACTCAAAACCTCGCAAAAATGATTTCACTTAAGGACGCCTACTACAGCCTGAAGACCCAGCAAATAGCTGTTGGCGCCAAAACCGCTGATCTGACCATGAACAACCGGAGCAATCAAAGACTTGTGGCGAAAATCCTCGCGGCTGTAGATATTAGACAAATGCACTTCCACCGTCGGCAAACTGACCGCTAAAATCGCATCGCGGATGGCCACACTGGTGTGCGTATACGCGGCGGGATTAATCAAAATGGCGCTGAAGCCGTCTTTTTTGGCGCCGCCGATTTTGTCAACAATATCGCCTTCGTGATTGGATTGAAGAGTAACGAGGAAAACGCCCAAGGTTTCGGCCATTTTTTGTAACTGCTGATTGATTTCCTCGAGGGTCACTTGACCGTAAATGTCTTTTTCACGCTGGCCAAGAAGGTTTAAATTGGGGCCGTGGATGACGAGGATTTTTTTCATGATTACTTTTCAGCTTCGTCGACAAGCATGACCGGAATTCCGTTTCTCACCGGATAGCGGCGGCCGCACTTGGTACAAATGATCTTTTCCGATTTGAATTCGACTTCACCGCGGCAAGCCGGGCAAGCAAGAATTTTCAAAAGGTCCTGATCGATCATGGATTTTCCTTTTTAAGCAGGTCGACAAACTTCATCTGCAATTCATAAACGGTTGTTGAAATGAGATTATCTTCTTCAGGAGTCAGATTGCCCTTTGTTTTTTCGCGGATCATGATGAGCGTATCGATCAAAAACTTGGCCTGGGGAAGGTTTTTTTCTAGCTTACTGTCGTCGAGAGGATTGGGAAGTTCGCCCAAAAAAATCAAGGATTGAAAGGCCAGACTGGAAACATAGTTTGTAAAATTGATCTCCATGGAATCGCTAGGCTCATCCCCTTCGGCATGCTCATGGGAATGTCCGCAACCGCAATCGTCGCCGCAGTTCTCCTTCTGCCCCCCGCCGGCTAGGATTTCTTTTTCACCAGAAACCGCTTCTTTCCACGATTCATCGATATGCTTTTCACGATCCATACAGTATTTGTCCTTTCAAATATCAGGAAGGTTTATTCTTTTTAAATGTTGCTTAGAATACCATTCCTCCCCATGCTTGTCAATCTTTGAAGTGTCAAAAAAGAACGAACCCCGCCTTTCTTAACGAAAGACGGGGCTGGATAAAACAAATTAACTCGACGTCGTGGCCGCGAGTTTGGGTTCATCGGCCGGTTCCTGGGGCGCTTGACCCAAAAAGATGGGCAAGGTCTGAGCATTGACCGGCACAATATTGATAATAATCGGAACAAGACCTTGAATATTGATCTGCTCAATATTTTGCTGCGGCAAGGGCAGAGGAACGCCGCGGCCGTTGCGCTTGATCTGCAAATTCATTTTCGAAGGATCAAAGTCGATACCGCCGTATTGCCTTTGTGTGTTTTGCGTCACCCGAACCGCCGGGGCGTCAGCGGCGGAGACTTTTTTCTGGGCAGAAGGAGGTTTTAACATCTTGGATTGCGCGACCAAGACATTATTGACCGCAGGAATATTTAAATTAAAAAGGAGGTCGATAAGAATATCACCGCTTCCCAACAGTTTTTCTTTTTTATCTTGACCCTGCGTCACCGCGGTCGTATCTCCCGGCTTAATATCCGCTACGGAAGAATTCAAGATTTGTTCCAACTGTTTTTGCGTTTCTGCTACAACCTGCCTAAAAAGTTTCTCCGCTTCGGCGAAATTCCCTTGCTTAAAAGCCTCATGCGCCTGGGCATTGATCTTGCTGACAGCCGTACGATTTTCCCATGCCTGGGCAAGCAGCTTCGACTTCTCCGGCGAAGATTGCGGCGAAGCCGTTGTCGCTATAGCATCTTCAAGGTTTTGAAAATTATTCCTGAGGCCGGACAAAAATTGCGTCAGGTTCAGCTTTATATTCTCGTCTTGAGCCGCAACCGGATGAGCTGACAATGTGGCTTGAATTTTCACAGAAATGCGAATCATATTTAAAAAAGTATTTCTTACCATTACCAAATTTCCATTGTCGACCTTACGGGGTAAACTGTTTTGCATGTCCAGCATTTTACCTATTGGATCGCGTATCGACATAATTATTAAAAGATCTGTTGCTGTAAATCCACGCAATCCCGCCAGATTGCTCAAGTCTGACGCTACTCCCACAGTAAAAAATAAACCGTTTTGATCGTGGGCAACGATTTGATGATGCACTATTGGCAAATTTTCTTTGCTTAAGATATTTCCAGTAGCGCCGTCCTTGAGGGTGCGCGTGGATCTCTGAGCCAAATCAATAAAACGTCTTTTACCATTCCCGGAAGGAGGGTTATACAAGACTGCCGAGTGGCCTCCTACCGTCTTCATCGATGTTCCCTTAAAATTCACGGTCACCTCCACGACCGAGTAAGCCCCATCATCCACACCGCGTAAATCCAACATCATCATGACAAAAACTTCGGACACATTCTGACAAATATATTTCCTCCCGTCCTTGGATTTGACGATCAAATTCTTCCAACTACCAAGATCACTTTCGCCCTTAATTTTTGTTATACCTACATCTGCGGCCGCCCCGGCCGTATCATAAACAGCGCTTTGGGAAAGGACGTCATAAAGCCAATCGGCAAGTTCAGTTTCCAAAACGGCTTTCTTAGCCGGATCCTTGGCCTCACGCAAAGCTTTCGCCGTCAAAGCACGAAGATCATCAAACGTCGCTATTGTGGCGCCGTTTAAAATCCCCTGCAAATTGGTCAAACCAAGCCGGGAGGGAACAATCTGATTGCCGTTTTTGGCGGCGTATGTTTTAATCATTTCATTAAGATTGACATTCAACTCATTCTTGCTTTGGTTAATATCAATCGCACGCTTATACCACGCTTGCTGGGATTTGTAAGCTTGGGCAAATTCCGGAGAAACGGCCCCCGCATTAAAACTTAAAGCCGCCGCAACTGATAAAAAAACCAATTTCACGCTATCCAACGCGCTCGATGCGGCTGCGGAGTTGTTGAACAATCTTACGGCATGAATAGCGCCGATTTCAAAATTTGCCTCTTGCATTCCCTGTTTTACGCTGGGTAATTCCAGAAATGCTTCAATAATCTCTGCGTTAATCCCAGTCGCGATATCAATCACCAATGGGTCTTTCGCTGCTACTCCTAATTCTTCCCGCATCACTACGGCTGTTTTGCTAAAATTAGGATTCAATTGCAGACCCAAGCGCTCGACGACTTTCTTAAAGTGCTGCGGCGTTAAAAGTCCCTTTAATGGCGCCGCCCAAATCCGAGTTTTCTCATTTAGGTCTTTTTCTTTTGTTTTAGCCAAGGCCTCATTCATCCGGGTCATTAAAATTCTTTTAAAATCTTCGCCTTTTTCTTCACCAATGACTTCCGCCAAGGCTAACTCAAAAGACGGGATAGCTGATCCGTCGGGCATTTTAGCCATAGTATCACTAAAATCTGCGACCGCAACAGCATGCGGACTCATCGAATTAGATCTGACATAATTTTTATTATGTAACTGCGCTTTAATACTTTGCTCATTAAAAGAAGCGCCCTCAACGTTGAGAAAAACCGTATGACCGAAAATATTTCCGGGAAAATTTGCCATCCGATTATCACCAAAAACAAATGTCCCGGGCTCGTAAGCGCTCGCTCCGGCCAGGGCCAGAGGATTTTGGGTTTCGATAATCTCACCCAAAAACACCCCGCTCGATGCGGCTGCCGAGTTTTCTCCCAAAGATAGATTAGGCGGGGCGAAAGGAACTTGAGATGAACCCCCTTCGGCAGTAAAATCCATCTCAAGGACATCCTTTACATTATTGACGACCGAAGCTGCCCTCTTTTTAAGCTCAGGATTTTCCGATATTCCTTCTTTTAAAATAACCTCAATCTTAAAAACCGTCCCTGAAATTATTCTCGGGGTTATTATTGAAAAAATATTATCCAGACTAAACGAAGATCCATCAGAAAAGGTAAACACGATAGTAAATTCTGGATTCCGAGTAGCTATCTTTGCTAAGGCCGCAGACGGGCGCAGATGTACTCCTTTGGGGTCAAGAACACTGACATTATCCAAACTGGCCAGAATTGCGCTGGAGGCCGAGGGAGGAGTAGGAATCTTACCACTGCTTCCCGGTTTGAAATAATTGTACGGATTACTTTGCGAAGACTCAAAGAATTGGGCAAAGGTTCCATTTGCTATAGGCTTCCGTCGGCCTTCTTGAGGTATTGCCACCGTTATTTCATCATTCTGGACGTTCATAAAGTAAGCTGCGGCAATAATCCGGCGAGCGGCAACTTTAGCATCATAATCAGGATCATAGGTTGGTATGTCTAATGCCGGATTATAGCTAATGGGATTGTTTTCACCTTTAGCTTTAAGATAGGCCAAAAAGACAACCGCTTCAGCGCCGGTTAAATGTTTCAGGACGGGATCATGGGGATTCGCCTTCTGTAGACGACTTCTAATAGCTTCTAATTTCTTCGTACCGTTTGTATCTAAAACATCGACGGCGGCGGCCGTGGCGGCTTGGTAAAGCATATCTTCGGCCCTTAATCTTCTAACTTCTGCCCTATCCCGCTCCAGCCGTGCAGCATTAGATGCGGCTTTTTGCTCTCTTTCTTCTACCTTTCTTTTAGCTTCTTCTCTACTTTCCCGCTTTACTTTTAACGCGGCTTGGGCCTCATCTTGTCCTTGCTTCCTAACGTTGTCCAATTCGGCTTGAATTTTATCGGCACCTATTTCATCATATCTTTTTTGTGCTTCGTCCAGAATATACCGATAAGATTTACCTTCATATCGCGCAGGGTCGGTATAACGCCCCGGATCACGCCGTTCAGCTTCAAGGATGGTTGTTATGGCCAGAACAGAAAATCTGACTAAAGGATCTTGCGGAAATTTCATTGTAAAAAGAAGTAAGGTTTCTGCGGCTTCCGGGGACATAAATTCTCCGCTTTTCATCGCGGCCTCACCCCATTCCTGAGCAACTGCCGCCTCTTGCTCCTCCGTTAAAATACGTTCGTGCGCATCCCTCTCGTTGATTCGATAATTCACGGCAGATGTTAGTTTTTTCTTCGCAGCTATAGCTCGGTTTCTGTTTCTTGAAGGAATGACATATCCCTCGGCATTCCTTTCCACTCGCAAATAAGAACTCAATGCATCATTGATCTTGTATTCAACAATTCGATAGGTATCAAGACTAAAATCCGGTACTCCAGCCGTCGGTTCAGCACTTATTGTACTAGCAAAGGTGAACAATGCGCTTAAAGGAATATGCCCGGCATTAGAATCTTTCTTCTCTCCTAGCTTGAGCAAAGTTTTTCGCATTTTTCCTTGTCGAATTAAGGCCAGCGCGGCACCCATTGAAATATTCTCTCCTACCGCAACGCTATAAACCTCAGCCCATGCCTCCTGAAGACCGCCTAAAGACTTTAAAACATATCCATCCTTTTGAATTTTTTTATAAAAATCAGCCAGAGATGGATATTCCTTGTCTTTGCCTTCATCCTGAATTGCAAAAAAATAGGTAGAAATACCTTGAGATTCCAGACCCAGCATTTCTTGCGCAATTATCCTTTGGGCCGTCTCTTCATCTGAAGTCTTTGCCGATGCCGCATCAAAAACCACAAACTTATCCTCTCCCGGAAGGATTGAACGCGCTTTATACTGCAATGCTATATCAACCAACATTTCGCGCAAAGTCTTGGGCGTCAAAAATTCCCGGACTTTTGGAGGAATCTTTTTACCAGCAAATTCCGTTAGATATTTAAGTTCCGTAAGCTTTCTTTCGACTTGAGGTGTTAAATCAAAAGTAGGCGGCGGGCTTTGCAAAAGAAGAGCGCTGGAGGCCGAGGAGCCGGAATCCTCATTAGCTTTAACTATATTGCCAACGATAGCAGTTTCAGATTTCGCTCCCGGCGTTGGGGCTTCGCCGGTATAAGTTTTAACCACCACTAATCTATCATCGCCGGATGGGCCTACTAAAGCAAGAAATCGACTGAGATTTGTGAGAGGAACGATTGTAATAGCTAACGCCGCACTGGAGGATTCCCCGGACAGGGAACTGCTGGCGCTGGCGGACCCGGGCATGACCTGCAATCCGCCGGAAAAATATTTGCGCGGAATGGCATCTCCCGTCTCTGAATCCACCTCTTCCTTAATCAAATTATAAACACCCTTTTTAAATGCGGAGATATACTGCTCATAAATCCTCTGCTTCATCTTTTTGTCATCGGTTTCGACGCCAACGACCTTTCCTTTGTCCGCGTAAACTTTTCCCAGCAAACTTTCTTTGAGCGCCTGCTTGTACCACGCCGCCAGAATCGCGGAATTATAAATCTGCCGGACATCGGCGAAATTTTTTCCTTCATTGATCTCTTTCTCTATATTAGGCAAGATGGTCTGTTTAAAAACAGCAGAGGAAATGGCGTTAACGTCCTTAGCATGGCCATTGTCGGCCGGCAAATTCTTGGCAAAGGCCTCGTAATCATCCGCCATCATGACCTTGAGTTTCTTATCTTTTACGACGACGATTCCCTCGCTCTCTAAAACTTCCGCTTGCGCGGGAACAATCCACACCTTGTTGAAAGTATTCATGGGCACATCAGCGGTTCCCATCTGAATTTGGACATGGCCTTTGACTTTAGACCAAAATTCCTGCCCCAACTTTTCATCGGGATTGGTCAAGGACGAGGCGATTTGTTTTAAAAGATAATCCTGCTCCAGCATGGTCTTGCCCATGACCGTCTGGCCCAGCACGTCGGGAATAATGCGGTCCTTCTCATTGGGAGAAAGGTTGACCCAAATTTCTTTGTCGGGAATGGTCAACGCGGCTAAAAAATATTTGATGAGTTTTTCGGTTTCGGTTTTAAGCTCATCACGCGAAAGCCGCGTTTCGCCCTGATCGACGATAAAATCAAACAAAAGCGGGTTTTCGGGATGGACTTTAAGGCCCACGAGCACAGGGGGCTGAAAGCCGGGAGTAAGACCCACGGGCGTTCCCGGCGGCGGCAAAAGCTGGGCGCCCGCCGGGGTAATGGTATTAAAAAAGAAGGCCAACAAAATAAAAAATGAAATTAATCTTCGGGCTTTTTTCATGGGTGATAATTTCTCCTGTTATCCGGCGCTACTCGCCAGCTTCCTATCATCGGCCGGTTCTTTTGGCGCTTGACCCAAAAAAATCGGCAAGGTTTGGGCATTGACCGGCACCATATTTATGATGACCGGAACAAGCCCTTTAATATTGATTTGTTCCAAATTTTGCTGCGGCAAGGGCAGAGGCACGCCGCGGCCGTTGCGCTTGATCTGTAAATTCATATTGGTCGGGTCAAAATCGATACCGCCGGGCGCCATCTGGGACAAGGACGATGAAGCGGCTGACCCCGATGAAGAATTGTCGTTAGCGGAAATATTTGACTGGGAGTTTGATGCGGCTTTGTATATTTTGTTCACCTCTGTCCACTCATCATTCTCTATAAGATTTCCTTTCACAATCCGAAAACCTTGGACATCTTTATTATTAACGACTAAGCGAATGGCGGTGTAAATATCACTGTCTTTCAAATACAAACGCATAAGATAAGATTGTTGATTTTTACTGGGATTTAGCACAGTTTTTATAAATAGTTCTATGCCCAAAGATTTTCCCTTTTCTTCATCAACAGGAACAAAATTCGCAATGGCTTGATTAAACTGATCTTTCATACTAATCGTGCTTGAGGCGGACAGGCGTTGGAGAAAAGGTTCATCGATTCCCGAATTTTCAGCAATGGCCCCCAACGCGGCCTTTAACTCGATACTGGTTTTCAGCTCTTCTCTTTGCTTCGGGAGCATAATATATAAACGGTCACGGAAAGAATCACTATCCGGCCTAATGATTTGTAAACTTTGAATGAGAGAATTTAATACCGTATCGAGTCGGTTATAGTTAGGGTTGGGGAAATAAGGTTGCTTTCCCGTCAGGGTATCCAGCAAATTCTGCACACTATCCCAAGCGGCTCCACTCGGAGGAAAACCGCTTTGATCATTGAAGGTGCCGGTCTTTCTTAATTCCTGCAAGGCTTCTCCAAGTTCACTTAGATTCATGGCATCATATTTATCTTGGGCGGCCTTGGCCGTGGCTTTATATTCCTGACGAAGATTATCCAGAGGATTTTCAATAGGGGCAGCAATTAAAGAATCCCTAGCAATTAACCAGCTCAGGCCGGTCACAAGTTTTTGTTTCGACTGAGAATTTAGAAATTGAAAATCTGAAATCGCCTCAGCCAAGGTTTGGCCGTCGCTGTTGACCGCATTATTCGCAACCGGAGGAATAAGGCGCCGCACGGTAAGAAAGGTTTGATTTGAAGAATTGAGGTCCAAAACCGTAGCTTGATAATGATCGCCCACTTCCTTAATTTCAAAATCAAGGTGATAGCCAGTCATGCCACGATTTTCTGGGAAATGAAAAATTCCCTCCGTAGAAATATCAACTCCTCCAGTGAGATCCTCCATCGTACGACCCATTTTATAGGTCAGTCCCAATTGCCCTTTTTCAACCGCAGTAAGCCGCTCGGGGTGTTCCTTATGCCTGCCCTGAATTGTAAATTGTCCATTCTCAATCATTTTAAAATGATAAATATAATCTCCCGCTTCGAGTTGAAAACCTTCGAAAAAATCTACAGTCGCCTCCGTGGCTTTAGCTTTTTTTCCCAAGACAATCGTCTCGGGAGCGGCCATGACGTGAGAAACTTCTTTAATCCCGTCAGTAAGAACAAGGGTTCCCAAACCGCTATTGCTATCGGTTACACGAAGATAAGGCCGGCCCGCAATTATGACGTACTGGGACGTATAATGCAGTTTTGCAACAGTGGAATCCGTATTATCCAGCGGAAACGATATTCCGTCGGATGGTGCAGCTGGCTGGGTTCCCACAAAAGCCGTCTGGCGTGTCCCTACAACCTTTCCTGCCCGGGTTCCCTCTTGAACCGGACCTTGATAATAACGAGTCGACCCCCCGACATTCTCTGTGTCGGCCACAACCTGAGTATTTCCGGAAACGGTCCTTATCGTGTTTATGTTATTCCCAAATAAAGGAATGAAAAGCTCGGCGCCATTGACTAAAGAATGGGTCTGCAGTCCCCGAGGATGGCCCAATTCCTCATAAACCGCCGCCAAAACCCATGGCAAAGTTCCGGCAAAGGAATTTCCTAATTGCAATCTGTTTTCCCCATCGAGTATCCATTGGTTAAGGGACTGGGTAATTTCGGTCAAAGCCAAAACATCGTTTACTTGACTTACTTCCATTATTTGACGTTTAACCACATAGGCACGAATTTCATTTTCCCCTATCTGTCCGTTAAGAATTTGAGAAAGTTGATAACCAAAATAATCCGAAAGCATCTGCTGGGTGATTCCCCTTTTCTTAAATAACTTTAAAAGTTCATTGACCCTGTCTTTACCGCTAATCGAAGAAACGGAAATCGGTCCGGATGCCGTTGCAACAGAAACACCTGCCGACGCCACCGCTTGTCCTTCGGGTGTTTCAGGTTCGGTCAGTCCCACTCTGGCCCAGACGGGAGAATTTCCGTCGGCAATGTATCGGCCAGCCGCAAGCAGAAGAATGGTCTTTCCTTCTAGGGAAGAACTGGCCGAAAAATTAGCGATCTCAATCCCGCCGGAAAAATACTTGCGGGGAATAACGTCGCCTGTTGCCGGGTCCGGGTCTTCTTTAATCAAATTATAAACACCCTTTTTAAACGCGGCCAAATATTGTTCATAAATCCTCTGTTTCATCTCTTTATCGCCGCTTTCAACTCCCATGATCTTGCTTTTATCCGCATAAACTTTCCCCAGCAAACTGTCCTTCAAAGCTTTCTTGTACCACGCCGCTAAAATAACGGAATTATATATCTGCCGGACATCGGCGAAATTTTTGCCTTCATTGATTTCTTTTTCGATATTGGGAAGGATGGTTTCTTTAAAAACCTGGGAAGAAATCGTACTGACATCCCGGGCTTGAGGGTTTTGGCCCTGATCATTTTTTTCCAGGGCCAGATAATCCTGGTCCATCATGATCCGCAAACGTTTTTGGCCGACGAGAACAATCCCTTCGCTTTCCAAGACTTCTGCCTTTGCGGGAACGATCCAGACTTTGTTAAACGTATTCATAGGAACGTCGACAGTATTAAGTTTGGCCCAGACCTGATTCTTGACCGTGCTCCAAAATTCTTGGCCCAACTTTTCATCCGGGTTGGTCAATGAGGACGCCAATTGTTTGAGCAAATAATCTTGTTCCAGCATGGTCTTTCCCATGGCCGTCTGGCCCAAAGCGTCGGGAATGATCCGGTCTTTTTCGTAAGGGGAAAGATTGACCCAGGATTCTTTATCGGGGATGGTCAAGGCCGCGAGGAAATATTTGACTAATTTTTCTGTTTCGCTTTTGAGCTCTTCGCTCGACAGTTTGGCCGCGCCTTGATCGATGATAAAATCAAACAAAAGCGGATTTTCGGGATGGATTTTTAAACCTAAAAGCACCGGTGGCTGAAAGCCGGCCGTCAATCCCACCGAAATTCCCGGCGCAGGCAGAATTTGCGCCCCGGCTGGAGTGATTGTGGAAAAGAAAAAAGCCACAAGAATAAAAACAGAAATTATTTTTCTTAGGAATAAAATATTTTTGCGACAAAAGATATCGGTCATAGGGGTAGAATCCTCCATGAAAAAAGCCAAACCAAAAAATTTATCAAATGGAATTTAAAGCGACACAAATATACATAGGAAATACACAGCTAGAGTATACCGCTGGTCATCGGAAAAAGCAAGACTAAATTTTGCCCCCAAATTCCTACTTAGAAAATGATTCTCCCCTCGAGACCTCGACGAGTGAAATTTTTCACCCATTGGGTGAAAGGCTGCTCGTCGATAAACGGTTTCTAAGTAGGAATCGGGGTTTGCCCCCTCAGGGCCTCATAAATAATGTTACCCTCGAATCATCAAGGAGGTGTGACATTATGAGCCCTAAATCCAAAAGAGAATACACCGCTATCGTCGCTACACTCTACAAAAAAGCTACTCAAACAGTGCCGCGAATTATATGTTTTAAAAAGGATCCGTTCATTGCGACGAATTCTATGCTTTTTAAGTTCCGCAACCTTAATAGCGTCGCGGTCGTGGATTTCAATAGCACGGAAATATCAATCCATTTCGACGGCAATGCTCGACCCCCGATCGTTAACTTTAAAAACTAGACTTGTACTTTAAGAAAACTTTGTTGTCATCAGGGACAGGGGCCGACGGCTGTTCCGGTCCCTTAAGCTCTTTTTCCACGCTGACGGATAAATTGTCAGATACATTGACATCACCGGACAAAATATGCTGCCGCGTCTTTTCCTCCGGTGAGACTTGGGTTTCCTCGACTTCATAACCGACATCAAGATTCCTGGTCACCTGTTTCTTAACGCCGATGCCTCTTTTATTTTCTTCCATCGTCAAGGAAACACTTTTAATACCAAGTTTATTGGCTAATTTGTCTCCTGAATCGGGAAACACGAAATATTTGATAATATCTTTTACCAAATCGGGAGATACCTGTTGCGTCGCAATAGCTGTATCAAGACTCTTCCAGCTTTTGCCGGTTGCCAGCATTAAAAGAAGCTTTTCCTTAGATTCACCGCTGTCGGAAGTCAAATTCAGGTCAGGTTTATCTTTAGTCCCTGTCAACAGGATATGGATGTCGGTATTTTCTACTTTGGACTGCCCTTCAATATAAAAAGAAGGATTGGCAATATCACCCGCAATATATAACGTACTCTTTTTCAATTCCACTTTGACACGCTTGGCCGTTATTTCACCACTCGTCAGAATGACAGTACCGGAACAACTGTACCCACCGGGTTTTCTTTTAAACTTCAAGTCTAGGCTGACCGGAGATTTGTTCAAAGTCATCTCTTTATAGTTGAGCTTTTGAATATTCAGATTCCCCGTGACGGCAGGTTCAACGAGGGTCCCGCTTATTTTTAAATCGACTTTATCCAAATCCCCAAAGACCGCGGGCGGAATTCCCGACAGATTAAAAATTTTCTTTAATTGATCAAGATTCACATTAAAAGTATACAGGGAAAAATCCGCCTGCCCGTCGTGGTATTTTCCATCGAGGACAATGGTATCAGATTGGGGCAAAAAAACACGGCCGTTAACAATGACAACCTCGGCTTTATTCATTTTCCAAATGGGGCTGACGATAGACAGTTCCTGGACCCGTACGATGCTTCCGGCGGGAAATTGTTCGGTATTGGTTAAGACAAGATTTTTCAGCCGAAACCCGCTCCCGAAACTCCCCGTCATTTCATCAAAAGAAATATCCGCATTCTTAAATGCATACTGCAAAAAATGATGCGCGACAAATTGTGATCCTCTTTCCGAAAAAACACAATACGCCACTGCGCCGCCGCATAGCAATAGCAACGATAGAATGATGGCGAAGAAAATAAGGATTTTTTTGGCGGTCATAAACACTTTTCCTGCTTTTTGTATATTTTTTTAATTATAAAGAACGCCGGATTAAAAGAAGATTAATCAACATAAAATGTTTAAAACTTCAAGAACCGGAGCGGTCCGCCCGCAATATTTGCTCAAGTTCGGCATTGGCTTGAGTAGTATAAGCGACGAACTTTTTCTCGTCGTTGCGGTGTTCAAACTGCTCTTTAAGAATCTTTTCATCATGAAAGCGGAAAATTTCAATACGGCGCTTAATATGTTCGGGATTCCCACCTTTTTTCACCAATATTTCCTGGGCGACTTCCAAACTTGTTAAATAAATTTCCCGATGAATACTTTGTACCCCGATTTCCATTAGCGAAACGGCGTGCTGACGGTTCCGGGCCCGGGCTATAATTTCAGTGAGGGGGAAATGTTTTTTGACTTTTTGAGCAATCTCGATGGACTTTTCAACATCATCGACGGCTAAAACAAAGAACCTGGCCTTCCCTATGCCGGCCGATTCAAGGATATCCGTCCGGCTCGCATCACCGTAATAAACCTTGTTACCGAACCTGCGCGCGGTTTCCACCTGCGCAGCATCATGTTCGAGAATCGTATAGGAGATGTCTTCCGACTTTAAAAACCGGGCGACGATCTGACCAAAACGACCGAACCCGGCAATGACAACTTCGGCCTCATGATTGTCAATCACATCATAAGGGCGTTCTGAAATTTCCGATGATTTACGAAAATATCTCTGATTAACGGAAAAGACCAGGGGTGTCAGAATCATGCTCATCGTAACGGCGGCATTGAGAATGGAAGCCGCTTCATGTGAAAGCAGATTTTTTGCCAGGGCCACGCTAAACAGGACAAAAGCGAATTCTCCACCCTGCGAAATGCTGACCCCGATATTTTTGGCCGCTTCCCGGCCAAAACGAAAAAGGCGGGCTAAAACAAAAACGATCAATCCTTTTAAAACCATAAATCCGAGGGTAACAGCAATAACGACGCCGGGTTTCGCTATAATAACGTGCATATCCAAAGACATTCCGACGGCAATAAAAAACAATCCCAACAATAGACCTTTGAAGGGAATCAGGTTGGCGACCAGTTCATGGCGGTATTCCGAGGTCGCCAAAAGGACACCGGCCATAAAAGCGCCCATCCCCATTGATAAACCGATCGACTCAAAAAGAAAGGCCGTCCCCAAAACAACAATCAAGGACATCGCTAGAAAAACTTCCTGGATCTTGGTGTCCGCAATCAGACGAAAAACATGACGAATGACATACTGCCCCAGCAAAATAATTCCGGCGATAGCGCCTATCACTTTGCCAAACCCCAGAAGGGTAAATGCTCCTTGTTCGGCGCCCGATAAAATTGACAGTGTTACCAGAATAGGGACGACGGCAATATCCTGAAACATCAAAACGGCAAACGCGCCTTGTCCGTGCTTAGTATTAAGCTGCCGGTTAGATTCCAAAAGCTGCACAGCGAACGCCGTCGAGGAAAGGGCCAACCCGAAGCCCGCCACAAAAGCGGCGGATTTTTCAAGACCCCCCAAAATACCAATCTGCATAAAAACCAGACCGGTGATTAAAACCTGCAATAACCCGAACCCAAAAATAGAATTCTTAAGTTTCCAAAGTTTGGATGGAGCCAACTCCAGACCGATAATAAATAAAAGAAAAACGACACCAAGTTCAGAAAAATGCAGGATCGTGACCGGATCTTTGATCCAGCCCAAGACCATCGGCCCGACCAAGACCCCGGAAAAAAGATACGCCAGGATCGAACCTAGACCGAGCCGCGTGAATAAGGGAACAAAAATGATCGCGGCCGAACTAAAGATAAGAAGTTGAATAAGTAAGGAGTTCATCAGTGAGGAAGCGCCGGATAATCCGTATATCCTTTTTCTCCCGGAGCATAAAATGTTTGCGGGTCGGGTAGGTTCAAATTATTGCCCCCTTATTTTCCCAAGGCCTACTTGCCGACTTCAAAAGAAATAAGAATGTTAAAAGACAATTCGGGATACTTCAAGTCCGACGGAAAAGGCGGGAAAGGACTCGATTCCTTGACGCTGCGCAGTCCTACCGCGCGCAAATAATCATTGGCCCGGCTGCGCTCGCCGATTATTTGCAGGTCTTTCAAATTCCCGTCGGAGGTCACAATAAAGGTCAAGTAGACTTCCCCGGCCTGAAACTGCGGATCATCGATATAAAAATAGGCCCGGTTGCGAATCTTATCCCGAATGCGGTCATTGTAACCCACATACATGGGATTGGTGATTTTCTGCGAAGCAATTACCGGCACGGAAATACTGCGCTTCTCTACCAAGTTTGACATTGTCACGGGTTGTTTATCCGGGATATCAATTCTTTTCGCCAGACTGGCCTTGTCTTTCATCAGAGACGATCCGGACAAAGGCTTTTCAAGCAAATTTTTCGTCTCAATCGATGCCGCTTTACGCGTCTCCTTCAATGCGGAAACACTTTCGATACGCGCCGTCTTCTTTTCTGTTTTCTCAATAGGCTTGGCATGATAAAGGATTTCCATGGGTTTTATTCTTGGCTTGACCGACGGCAGCAATATAAAAACCGAAAATCCCAAAAACCCGAGGTGGATTGCACACGATCCCAAAAGAGCGTAATAAATAATACGGTTTTCAAATAAGACCCACATTTTTGATGCCATAGGAATCGTGTCTTTCAGGTCTTTTGATTTTTCAAGTCCCGCCACAAGAATGAAAAAAAACGAACCGTGTCCTTAAACGGATGGATTTTACTTTTTTCATCCCGGTAAATCGTTTTGATGGGAACAGAAACAACCGCGCACCCTAAACGGCAGGCCTTAAGCAAGAGTTCCGTTTCAATTTCAAAATCATTGGCCGTCAAAGTCATCCGCCGCAAAATATCGGTGCTCACATAACGATAACCGCACTGGGTGTCTTCGATCCGCTGACGGCAAATCCGTGAAATCAACCAGGACATAAAGCGGTTCGTCATCCGGCGGACAAAAGGCATGGTAGCCGAGTCACGCATACGGGTCCCGTTGACCATGCACATTTTCTTATCGCCGGCCGCGACTAAGAAATTCTCAAGGTCCCCGGCGTCATGCTGGCCATCGCCGTCCATGGCGATCACTCCGTCATAACCCTGTTCAACAACATAAGAAAATCCCCGCTTCAAAGAAAAGCCTTTGCCCTGACGCGGCGCATTGGTCAAAACGACAGCGCCATGGGCCTGGGCCAATAGGGCGGTCCGGTCCACGGAACCGTCATTGACAACGATCACATCAAGCCCCTGAGCCCGGACTTCCGTTACCACGCGACCGATTTCTTTTTCTTCATTATGCGCGGGAATTAGAACACAAATTTTCAAAACGACCTCTTTATGTTTAAACAATCCGCTCGTCGATGTCGGCTAACTTGTTCGTCTTCTCGTTCCAAAATTCACGAAACATGAGCCATTGGGTCGGATATTCACGGATTTTCTTTTCCATGACTTGGGCATACTGGCTTACCAATGCCACAATATCTTTTTGTTCAATAGGTCCGGTTTCCGAGAATGTAGGATAAATTGGCTTTTCAAATTGCAAGGTAAAGGTGTCATCATTTTCCCGAAGAAAGAAAATTGGCAAAATCGTGGCCCCGGTTTTATAGGCGAACAAAGCCGCACCTTTGGGAATAAGCACGTCTCGTCCCAAAAAAGGCACTCTTTCACCACTACTGGTAAAATCACGGTCCGCCAAAAGCGCCACAAACTTATTATTTTTTAAAGCACTTAAACAACGATGCACCGCTTGTTTAATGGGCACACTCACCACCCCGCGCAGCTCGCGCTGTTTATTGAAAAGTTCATTGACCGGCCGCTCTTTGTGAGAAAGGGTGATGGCCAGCATAGGATAACCCATCATCGCCATAATCAAACCGCCCAGCTCCCAATTTCCGACGTGTGCCGTTAGCATAATGACGCCTTTGCCTTTGCCAATGGCCTCGTCCAAATAATGCCGATTGACTACTTTGACTTTTTCGCGGAGGAATTTTTCGTCCAGATCGTTGGCAATACCAAAGAACTCCACAAGATATTTCCCAAAATTTCTAAAAACCGTCCGGGCTTTAAAAGCTAAATTCTCTTCGGAACCGGTGATGAGGCGTAAATTGCTTTTGACCGCGGCGCGGTCTCGCAAAGACAAATAATAATGGATGTCTGAAACGAACATCGCGAACCCATAAGCATTTTTCAAAGAGATCCGTCGTATCAAGAACTGGCCGAACTTATAAAGACAGAATTTGAACATGAAATGATTTAAAATATTTAGGGAGCCGGGCCGTCCAGAATCAAGCGGGCCACATCATAGGCGGCGTGCGGCTTTCCAAAAGCCAGAGCGGCTTTGCGCATCACAGCAATACGTTCGGGCGATTTTAAAAGCAGTTCGATTTCTTCACCGACATTGCTGGTCTTGTCGATGCGAATACCTATGCCGTTTTTCAGAAGAAAATCGGTGTTACGCATTTCTTGTCCGGGAATAGGATTAACGATGACCATGGGAAGTCCCTTGGCCAAACATTCGCTGGTCGTCAGTCCGCCGGGTTTGGTCACAATGAGGGTGGCAATTTCCATCAATTCATCGACATTGGTGGCATAGTCAAAGTTAATAATTTTCTTGGAAAAATGCTTTCGCTCGCGGGTCAACCACTTCTGCAGTTTGTGATTGATTCCCGTAATGACAATAATCTGCAGGGGCGAATCGATAGCTTCAAGGCAGGAAACGACTTCCTTGATCGGACCCAGACCTTGTCCTCCGCCCATAATCAGAATGACCGGAATCGACAAATCGATGTCCAGCTTTTCCGCGATGGGCTGTTTGTCCAACTGCACCGCGAACTTTGACTGGATGGGAATGCCATAAACCTTAATCGAATCCGGAGAAACGCCTTTTTTAATAAACCGGTCTCTCGCTTCATCGTCGGGAACAACGTAATAATCCACTCCTTCATTGATCCAATAGGAATGCGGGGCAAAGTCGGTCAGAACACCTATCAAGGTGACCTTAAGATTGTGGGCGGTTTTGTAATCCGCGACCATGCCGCAAGGGAAAGCCTGAGTGCAGACAATGGTGTCAGGGTTATATTCTTCAAAAAGTTTGACGAGTTTTTTATGGCTGGTTTTGTGGAGAAACTTTTTGATGGATTGAGATTTTTTGACAACGTTGGGATTGTCATACAAATAATCCCAAACCTTGGGCGTCCTTTTGATGACGCTCATGTACGCCCGATTGACGACTTTTTCTAAAATGGGATAGGTGTACCCAAAACCATTAACGCCGGGGGCTTCCACATGCGGATCAAGTTCGCGGAGCGCTTTCTGGATGGCGACCGTCGCCTGACGATGTCCCGAGACCTTGGTAATGTACATCATTAAAATTTTGCGCTTCTTGCGAATTTCTTTTTCCATGGCGTCCTCTTTGCGCGGCTCAATTGCAGCCAACTTCTCTAACATGTCTTGGGGAGTTGTCATGACTCAATCACCGCCAAAACTTGCCCGATTTTGGCTTCTTCCCCTTCGGGAACCAAAATTTCCTTGACCACACCGGCAAAATCCGCGGTGACATTGAAAGTCGCTTTATCCGTGACCAGCTCCACAATTTCACTGTCTTTCTCAACGTGATCGCCCACCTTGCAATGCCAAAAAGCCACGAGGGCCTTTTCAATACCTTCACCCAGTTCGGGTAAAATCACTTGCGACATATTTCTCCTTTTAGGACTTTGAGAAAGCCTAGATATTATATCCAAAATTATTGTCAAAGGAATCACTTTCTGTCCCTTGTTTTGCAAAGAAATGCCGCGTCAAAATGGCCGCGAAATCCCTTTTAGCTTTTTGAAAATCAATATTTTCGCCCCTGATCTCTTTAACCGATGTCATGGTCACGCCCAGTCCGCAGGGATTAATGAGCGAGAATAATTCCAGGTCCGTATTGATATTAATACCGATCCCATGAAACGAAACCCACTTCTTGACCCCAACGCCGATGGAAGCGATCTTCCGAGGACCCAACCAAACGCCGGTTTTCCCCGGATTTCTCGACGAGGCGATCCCATACTCCCGTAAAAAAACGATCGCCGCTTCCTCCAGCCGGTGCATATACAACTTTATATCTTTACCGTGTTTTTTTAAATCCAAGATGGGGTAAACCACCAGCTGGCCCGGACTGTGCAAGGTCACTTCCCCGCCGCGGTCAATGGCGACGACAGCAATGCCCCGCCGGGTGAGTTCTTCCCATGGCGCAAGAATATAATTTTCATCCGCCAATCGGCCCAAGGTCAAGACGGTCGGATGCTCACATAAAAAAATCCGCTCCGGCTTTCCCGCAATGACTTCGCCCACCGCATTTTTTTGTAATTCATAGGCGGATTGATAATCGATCAGCCCCAAGTCAATGATTTCCATAATTTTATTAATAAACCCGCCTCAAGAACAGCGGGTTTAATTTTGCACGTTGATAGAAACACAATCTGAAAAAGAACACCTCGTCCTTTTCAATTCATCCGCAAAAAGACCGGCTCTCTCCGGGGAGAACACTCACAGAGAAATTATTTTAACTTGCGGCAAATCGCATCCGCCATCTCGCTGGTTCCGACAGCCGTAGGATCATTACGGTCCTCTTTAAGATCATACGTCACGTCCTTGCCTTCCCGCAAGACGGCCCGTACCGCATTGTCCAAACGCCGTGCGGCATTGTGCTCTTTGAGATGCTCAAGCATTAAAACAGCGGAAAGAATGGTCGCCGTCGGGTTAACTTTATTTTGTCCCGCATATTTGGGCGCCGAGCCGTGAACCGGTTCAAACAAAGCTATTTCATCGCCGAAATTAGCCCCCGGGGCGATGCCTAACCCACCAACTAAACCGGCGCAAAGATCAGAAACAATGTCTCCATAAAGATTAGGAAGGACGAGCACGTCATAAAGTTCCGGCTTCTGCACTAGTTGCATACACATATTGTCGACGATAACATCCTGGAATTCCACCTGACCGGCATAGTCCGACGCGACTTCGCGCGCGGTCCGCAAAAAAAGCCCGTCGGAAAATTTCATAATGTTCGCCTTATGCACGGCCGTGACTTTTTTGCGGCCATGTTTGACCGCATAATCAAAAGCGTACTTTACAATTCTGCGGCTGGCCGTAATCGAAATCGGCTTAATCGAAATGGCTGAATCGTCACGGATCTTTCTGGACTGCATCCCATTGATCATGGCAATCAAATCCTTGGCGTCCTTGGTATTAATATCAAATTCAATGCCAGCATAAAGGTCTTCGGTGTTTTCCCGGAAAATCATCAAATCCACTTGCGGATATTTACATTTTGTTCCTTCATAATAATGGCAGGGACGCACACAAGCATAAAGATCTAACGCCTGACGGAGTTGCACATTGACGGAACGAAAACCCTTCCCAATCGGGGTCGCGATAGGCCCTTTGATGGCGACTTTGTTGCGGCGCACCGATTCTAAAACCGCATCGGGCAAAGGGGTGCCGAATTTTGCGATAGCGTGTTCACCGACGGAAAGTTCTTCCCATTCGATTTTAACACCGGTTGCATCCACGCATTTCTTCATGGCTCCCGCGACTTCCGGGCCGATCCCGTCGCCCGGAAGCAAGGTGACTTTATAAGACATAATTTTCCTCTATCTTTAATGAATTATTTTTTTGTTCTGCTGGTACTGGTAAGCAATTGGCGGAATTCTTCCCGGTTTTTAACGTTGGCGATGGCCGTTTCGTAAGTGATGATACCTTCCTGATAAAGTTTTTGCAGAGATTTGTCCATCGTATTCATTCCGTAGGCGCTTCCGGTCTGGATGGCCGTGGGAATTTGTTCGATGGCCTGTTCCCGGATCAAATTGCGAATACCGGGGGTGACCACCATGACTTCCGTCGCCAGAATACGGCCGACATTGTCCGCCTTGGGCAAAAGCAATTGCGATACAACTCCTTGCAAAGCGGAAGCCAACTGCAATTTGACTTGCTGTTGTTGGTGCGGAGGAAAAGCGTCGATAATACGTTCAATCGTTTGCGGCGCATCCGGTGTATGCAGAGTAGCGAGAACAAGATGGCCCGTTTCCGCGGCCGTCAAAGCTGTGGAGATGGTTTCCAAATCTCTCATTTCACCCACGACGATGATGTCCGGATCCTGGCGCAAGCAGCGCTTCAAGGCTTCGGCGAAAGAATTCGTATCGCGAAAAACCTCGCGCTGTTTGATGATCGACTTTTTATTAAAATGGACATACTCGATAGGGTCTTCGATCATGATGATGACCGATTCCTTTTCTTCATTGATCAGATTAATGAGGGACGCCATGGTCGTGGTTTTACCGGTTCCCGTCGGTCCGGTAATCAAAACCAGACCGTTGGGTTTACGGGCCATGTCAGCGATGATGGGCGGCAGGCCGAGTTCGGACATATTAGGAATAAAAATAGGAATACGGCGGAAAGCGGCTTCAACGGACCCGCGCTGTAAATGGATATTGACGCGAAAGCGATCCATGCCGGAAAGAGAAAGCGAAAAGTCCAGTTCCTTGTCGCGCTCGAAAGCTTCCTTCTGATTGTCGGTCAGCATGCCATAAATGATTTTCTTTAACTCTTCGCGGGACAAAGGATCATTATTGGTTACGGTCAGTTTCCCGTCAACACGCAGAATAGGGGGACTGTCATAAGTCAAATGAACGTCGGAAGCTTTTTTCTGGACGGATAAAAGAAGCAGATCGCGTAATTCCATGATAACTCCAATCTTAGAGTGTTCAAACCACGGCCAAGTCAACCCGCATCAAAAATAGTCTATAAAATGGTTAAAGTCAAGGCATACGAAGAAAAATACCAGGGGACCACCGCGCAAGGTGTCAATGAAGGTGAAAACATTTTCAGATCATGTGACCTTCTAACTCAGTGGGTTTGCCGCCAACTCCGGTTCCCGGCCCGGTTCTTTTGGCACTTGGCCCAAGAAAATCGGCAGGGTTTCGGGAGTGATGGGAATACTGCGAATAATGACGGGAAACAATCCTTCAATGTTGATCTGTTCCACATTCTGCTGCGGCAACGGAAGCGGCACACCCTTGCCATCGCGCTTGATCTGCAAGTTCATGTTGGTCGGGTCAAAGTCGATACCGCCGGGCGCCGCCAAGGACGATGAACTTCTGTCCTCAGTCAAAGGATTATCGCCGCGACCTCGGCCGCTAGATTCTTCCCGCGCTATCCATCGCTGGGTTATCATGGCCATGGGCGCAAGTTTTTCCAAAGCCTCATTAGCCTGAGCAAGAAATTTATTGATATCCCTTATGCTTACTTCTGAACCCGACCAACCATTTTTCAATTCAATCGGGGCAAATGCTGCGGCCATCTGGGTAATAATTACTGGGAAAAGTCCCCGGTATTTGTTATTCGTATCATGTGTCATCAAAATTCCTAATTCCTTACCGATAGGATTTTTTAAAAAGTCCAAATCAACACTGGTCTGCGGATATGCTATAAATACATCCATCCGTTCGACGATATTTTTAAATACGTCATTGACCGCATCCAAATAGCGGGCAAATAATTTGTACTTTTCTGCCGGGGATAATGCATCTCCCGGAATTAATTCTAAAAGCGGTTGCGCTTGAAGGGTTAAATCTTGACCTTTTTTATCTAAAATGGCCACTGATAATTCACGATATGCCCAATCAGAAAGATTGACCTCAGGATTATCACCAATGGCTAATCCTCTTAATATACGGTGTGCGCCCTCAATATCTCCTCTAACCAGCAGAATTTTCCCTTGTTCAACCTGATATATCCTACTACCCACCTTTATCAGAGTCGTAAATCTTTCTGGAGTTCTGGCCTCATATTGATGATCAAAAATGTTAAACATTTCTGCAACACCTATCGGAAACCTGGACAAATCTGCAATAAATTTTTGGACCTCTTTGTAATCATCGTCAGTTAAGGGACTTGAAGACCTTTCGCCTGTACTAACCGTGCTGGAGGCAGAGGCAATTTCTTGCAGGTCTTTTAAGGCTTGCTGTGCTTGAGGACTTTGCAAAACTCTAAGGGAACCATCTTCATTATAAAATCGATCATAAGCCTGCCAGTTTTTAAGATGCCAAACTACATTTGACTGTATGGTTTCCTTACTTTGCATTGTTTCATAATTTTGCACATTTATTGGGACCAATTGAGGCCGTTGATTTCCTTCCATCTGCAATAATTGACGAACAGCAGAAGAATCGTCGTTTATACTCGCATCCACAATACCGATAAAACGGGCCTCTTCCGGGCTAAACATTTGAAAGAGCCGTGCAATCCGCAAATTGTCAATGAAGCGGTTTACATTCTCTGCGTCTATTTCATCAAAATCAGTCGGACGGTTTTCGTTAAAAT
>JANPFV010000083.1:0-5152 GCA_031423615.1 Candidatus Omnitrophota bacterium | reverse complement strand
CCTTTGGTGTTTTTTTAACTGCATTGCTACACACCAAAATAACACCTTCGGAAAGTCCTTGTCAAAGAACTAAAATTGCACTTCGATTCGCCAATATTTACATTCTCCCTTGTGACCGTAAGGTCATGAAAGATTCATATTCCATCCGATTTATTTTAGAACAAGGATACCTTTGTTTTTAATCGTCACGGGAAAATCTGCAAAAGCCACATCCGCCGATTCCACTTCTAAAGGATGTATTTTATCCGATTCTCTAGAAAGCCAAAGCAACTGTTTATCTTTTTCGCGAATAACTTCATAAGACGATTTTCCCCAGTCCGCTTTATTTGCGCGGATAATCGAAAAGCATGTAAAAATCATTGCCAAAAATATGCACAACATAAAGACGGGACTGCGGAATTTTTTGACGGCAACCACAATGACCATCATGAGGACCATCAGAACATATAAAAATCGTGACTGCTGGGACGCGAACCACCACACCACCCAGAATCCGGCGGCAAAGACCGGCAAAATTAAAAATTCCCGACGGGAAAATGCCGCAAATAAAATAAAGAGAAACGGCGCCAAACACAACAAATAAATCAAGCCGATGGGATAATCAAAACTATTATTAACATTTTGCTCGGGAACAGCGATTAACCAGAAATGCTCTAAAAAAGCCTTGGACGACCGGCCATGGCCATATTCATCCTTGGTGGTAACCAAATCATGAGCATTACGCTTGATCGCCGGCCAAACACCCGCGTTTTCATCCCAATAAGCCTGGCGAGGAAAAATCCCTACGCCAAAAGGATAGGCTGGAGTTCCCGTATAATAAAGCGACTTAAGGACAAACGGGCCGCCGACTAAAAGGCTCAAAAGAAAAAAACCGCCGACAACTTTTCCGAAGATTCCCCGGTATTTTTGCGCAAAATTCTCATAACGTTCCGCGTGAACCCAGCCTATTTTAACCGGTCCTCCCATTCGCAAAAGAACAAAGATACTGCCCATCAACAGGACAATCAAAACCATCATGGGAGGAATAAAGGACTTTGACCAGATATAAAACGCGGCTTCCACAACGCATAAGAAGACATCCTTTTTTAAAAAACTGTGCAAAGCCGCTAAAAGCAAATAGCATCCCGTAATATCCAGCATCGCTGTTCCCATTTGAATACCGACGGAGTGAGATCCCAAGATGCAGAAAATGATCATCATCCCCGACAAAAAATCAAATTCATCAAACTCCTTCCCTAATCGGACCGCGACTGCAATCAATCCCAACATAAAGATAAACTGGGGAAATTTATTGGGCAAAGCTGTAACCAGCCAGAACGGGGCCAAAGCATAATCCAACGGTAAATAAAAGAAATCTGCGGCCGACCACGGGATGTGAGCAAACGTCCCGGAAATCAAATGTTGCCGCGGCACCGTAAGATGATAATGCAAAACATCATACTCTTGCAGCAAGTGCGGCGGAAACAAGGAGGCATAAAATCCGCAGCCCAGAGTCACAGCACCGACTAACATCCCCGCCGCCAAAAAAAACTTGGTCAACAGGCTTTGCCGATTAAAATTTTCAAAAAACAATTTCCATCCGTGATAAATCACCATGGATTCTCGTTTGACAAGAATTCCCAAAAGCCCTACGGCGATCACCGTCGCCAAAGGTGAAGTCAAACCATTATGGCGATTAAAAACGTAAAGCTCCAGCCAATAGACGGCATATCCGATCAGCAAAAGCCACGTCGGGAAATGGGTCAATCCGCCTTTTATTTCTTTAGAAATATTTCGGCCCTCCACACCACGTAGGCCATGGTGATCAGGATCCAATAAACATCCCAGCCGCATTTTTTAAACCAAGGTTTCATTCTTGACCTGAGTGTTTTGCGGATGCGTCTGCTGAATCATTCCCCAGCGCTCATAAACCCGCGCGAGTATGGTTTCATACGTTTTGTGCCATTCGTAATCGCTGGTGCAGGCCCGCTCATGCCAGGAAACGGCCACCCGCGCCGATTTGCATTCATCGAGTTTATCGATGATGTCCAACGCAATCCCTAAGAAATATTTGTTTTCAAAAACCAGAGACTGGTAAATATTAAAGTCCATAATAATCTGGGGGATCTCGATGATTTCAAAAGGTTTGTGATTTTTATGATCGTAAGGACGATAAGGGCTGGCGCAGCCACTGCGAAAACCAATGCGGTCATTCCATCCCAGCGTGGAATCATATTCAAAAAATTTATTATGGATGTAGGGCGTGACCTTTTCGTTGTATCTTAGCCAGTGCTGACGAACCTTGGTCACCGGTTGTCCGAGGACATTTTCTAAAATCGCCTTTTCTTTGGCCATGATGTCTTCATCAACGGCACTCAAATAACTCCCATGTAATCCGACTTCAAAACCGTCCTTGACCAACTGCCGTAATTTCTTCTGCAGGCGCGGATGATTGAGCAAATCATAATTCGGATCAATAATCCAGGTCAAGAAATTCTTTTTGACAGCCTTGGCGTGAATATAAAAAATCGACCGGGTATGAAAACGCTTTTCTACCTCTTCCCAATATTCAAATGTCCAATAGGACGGCCGCGAAAAAAGAAAGGCCACCGATTTCATGAAGCTCTTTCCCATGTCCCGGAAACGCGGAAAAAAACGGACGATGTCGTAGGCATTCAAAATACTTTGCTTGGCCATGAATTGTAAGGATTTAGAAAGATAATCGATATCATGGGAAAATTCAATTTTGGGTTGGACGCTAACGCCAAAAAAAATCGTTGGGAAATGGGTTTTAATCAGACTTTCCAAATGGTTAAAAATCAAATTCACGACCGGAATCGTCAGAGAACGCTTATCGGTGCGAGGATGAAGGATGCGATGACTCAGCGAACTGCGGTGACGTTGGACCAAAAGGTATTCTTCCATCCGGGAAAGAAAAACAAACGCATTCCAGAAAATATCATAAGAACACGCAAAACGTTTATCCTCCGTCGTGGTTTGGTCCAGCGCATACAGGTCCCCTTTAACATAATGGATCTTGCCGTTAGGTAATACCTGGGACCGGGCGGGCACACAAAAACCCGGGACACTGGAGGCGCAATAAAAAATCTTATTGACGCTGACAATGGCTTCATGGCCAAAAAAAGACATCACCTGAATGTCCGCTTCACACAGATTGATACGCTTGAATTCCGCGACGATGTATTCCAGCCAGCGCGTATCGGGCGTGTCGGTGACGATATAGAGAACAGGTTTCTTCATTTTATAATCACGGCCCAACTGTTAAAAAACATTTGGAAATAGGAAAACTGCATGGTTTGGATATCAAAATCCGCTTGCCCAAAACAGCTCTGCAATGCCCGCTTAGAATAATGTGTGCTGATTCCTTCGATTTCTTGGATGCTGATCAGAGAGAATTTGGCCATGACTTTTAATAAAGGTCCGGTCCACGGACTGGGCGTCGTCAGAATAAATCGTCCCTGAGGAATTAAAATCCTTTGGATTTCCTTAAGCAGATCAACAAAAAGCTCCATCCGGAAATGTTCGACGACTCCCAGCATGGTCACCGTCGAAAAAGTTGCCGGGCCAAAAGGCAGACATGTTCCTTTCCCAAACATGATTTTGTGGAAAGTAATAGTGTCGCCGAGCTTTTGTGCGTCTTCAACCCTCACATTCGGATCGAGGCCGTGCTTTTCTTTAAATTTGGTATGCAGCAAAAAATAAGGGATCGCCCCACAACCGATATCCAAAACCCTTCCTTCCCGATGCTGAGGAAGAATAAGGCGGTCGGCCGTCAGAAAACGCCTTTGCGCCAAGAAATTCTCTAATAAACCTTCGCCTCTGGTGAATTTCTCACGGATCATAAGATATTAAAATTACACGAAAGATGCGCTTCTGACAAATAAAAAATAGAGATTAATCCGCCACTTTAAAAACATCAATCATCCGCTGGCTGTAAGCTTCCAAGGTATAAAGCCATTCATATTTTTGTCTTGCCCTTTGGCCCATCAGAGCGCGGGTTTGGGGATCGCGGGCCAAAAACAATATTTTTTCTGCTAAGGCCGCATCATCTCCTTTCGGAACAAGAAAACCCGTCAACCCGTCATCGACAATCTCCGGCACAGCGCCTTCCCGCGAAGCCACAACCGGCCGGCCTTCCGCCATGGCGTGCAAAAGGACCAGCCCGAATACATCCCGCAGAGTGGGGAAAATATAAATATCGCTTTGGCGAAAATATTCAATCCGCTTATCTTCATCCCCGACATATCCGACATAGTCGAAATATTTTTCAAGATTGTTCTTCTTAACAAAATCTCTCATGTCGGCAACAAATTGTTCGGATTCCGCCGGACCGGCAAAGGTAAAGTGCACACGGGGATTTTGGCTGATCACGCGGGGCATGGCCTGTAAAGCGACCCAAACGCCTTTAGACTTTTGCAAAAAAGAAAAAAACAGAACGTTGACCTTTCCGTCTTTCTCGTCAGGCTGCACTTCTGGAAACAAACCTGACGAGTCCTCTACCGCGCCGGGAACGCTATGAACATCTTTGAGGTCCATAAATCCCTGATAAATTTTCCGCGTGGCCTCGCCTAAAACAATGCTTCCCGTCATATTTTTCAACATGACACGAATCAATTTTCGCATCAATGGAGTCGCAGCCTCATAAAGCTCACCTAAGTACTGGCCCATATCGTGCAAAATCACTTTCCGACCCAAAATCCGTGCCGTCATACAAAAAACAAAATCTTTGAGAAAAGGCATTTTATCAAAACTGATTGCGTACAAAACATAATCCGGCCGCTTAGAAATCAAAAGCCCCAGGAACTGAAAATAATATTGGATGAATTTAAAAAGTTTGGCCGCAGTGACTTTTTTGTGTTTTTCATACGACCAGAATTTCATGTTAAAAAAAACAACATCAAACTCTTGGACAAAGCGGGATTCCATGAGTGCTTTATAAAGCATACTGTGCCCGAAATTGGGCGGCGGCAAAATACCGCAAATTAAAATCCTGGATTTTTTCATACCCTTAATACTCGACTTTAGACATTTTTTCTGAATAAAAGGTTAAAAAAGAAGCCCTCACGTGGATAATAAGATCTGCGAGGATCAAAAACCACGGAGGGCCAGATGAATCTACAACTTTCATGCAGCATTATAAAGATATTAACGA
>JANPFV010000082.1:0-73770 GCA_031423615.1 Candidatus Omnitrophota bacterium | reverse complement strand
CCTTTGGTGTTTTTTTAACTGCATTGCTACACACCAAAATAACACCTTCGGAAAGTCCTTGTCAAAGAACTAAAATTGCACTTCGATTCGCCAATATTTACATTCTCCCTTGTGACCGTAAGGTCATGAAAGATTCATATTGTTCAAATTCTAGCACTCAATATCGGATGTGTCAACGTCCGGGAAGATAAGTGCTGGAGGAGGGATAATCCCATATCTCCGGCGATATTCACGTGTGAACCGCCGTTCTCGACGGTAGTTGATAATAAGAAATACGAAATTGCATCACGTTACTTTTGTTTGATTCTAACAGTTTTGAGGACTTTTACACTATTTTTGTGCCAGAAGTGTGCCAGACGGCCTTCAAGAAAATATCTTGAGGGCTTTTTTATTGCCGCCTTTTTTGACCTCTGGGTTTTGGCGGGATATAAATCAAACTTGGAACGAGACGGATCGTGCAACGCCTTTCCGAACGGCTGAAACTAACGTGCTTGGGTGAGACAGGTTTTACTACTGTTCAAGAATCTTAAGCGGTGCGAGGGAAGGGATATAGCTAAGAAAGGATTGTGGCCGACCTTAAACGGCAGGAGACCCTCGGTCACAATTTAACTTAGTGTTTAAGTTGGTAGGTTATTAAAGAGCAGGACAAGCATCTGCTGAAAGGGGTGACTTATGTCTTTAAGGGTAAGAGACGCATATGCAAAGTTCTATAAACAGATTCGCGGGCGCATTAACGCTAAAGGCAATTTGGTTCCCTTTAAACAAAAGGAGTCGAAAAGTGAAAAATATCGGAATTTACACACGTGTAAGCACTCAGGATCAAACCTCCACGCAACAGTTGGAAGTTCTTCGGGAGTATTGTAAGAAAGTAAATTGCCAAGTCGTTGATGAATACATTGACGATGGTGAAAGTGCAATGAAGCAAAACCGACCTCAATATCAGCGTTTATTGGAAGATGCCCGCAGGCGTAAGATTGATGCGGTTCTGGTTTATAAGTTGGATCGCTTCAGCAGGAGTCTGAAAGAGCTGGTCAATACGATGGCCTTGTTAAAAGAATATGGGGTTGATTTTGTCAGCTATTCAGAAAAAGACTTTGATTCAACAACCGCGAGCGGCAAGTTGATGTTTCATATTGTCGCGGCCTTTTCACAGTTTGAACGCGATATGATTTCTGAAAGAACCAAATTGAAACTTAATCACTTAAAAGCAAAGGGTGTGCAATTGGGGCGGCCACAAAAAGTCAGTGTGCAGAGAATATTTGATTTAAGGGCGCAAGGAAGATCGTTGAGTCAAATTGGCTCCGAGATAGGCTGTGACAAGTCAACGGTCTCCAAGCTATTGAAAAAAGGTAATTCTGCCCCACTGCAACGGGAGTGTGTAGAACATGGGAGGTGATTTATGCAGGGAAGCGCAACACTTGAAATCGAAGATTTGCCAGCGGCGGTTCAGCCGCGATCACAAGTCACTCTTCGCCAGCGAAAATACTTCGCCAATAGATTTAATGGGATGAATCAGTATAAGGCCGCTCGGTCAGCTGGCTATTCAGAAACATATGCAAGAGATCATGCTAACAAGATTGAAATGTCGGTAAAAGTCGGTATGGCAGAGTTGTTAGAACGGGCTGGAATTACTGACCAACTTTTGGCTGATTACATAATCAAAGGTTTTGAAGCGACAAGTCCTTGCGGAAAGGGTTTAGTCGAATATCCTGATTGGATCACGCGTCATAAGTTTCTTGTTTTAGTCCTTAAGCTGACGGGACGGCTTTCGTAAGATTTTCTGGATTTTTTCGTTCCTAAATGGTATCCTTTAGCTGTGTCATAACCCATCAAAAGTTCTCGCTTCAACTTTCTCAACCCGTATATTTTTGTTATTTTTGAGGCCAAAACGATGTTTATTGGCTTTTGGTCAAACTGTGTATTTAATATGAACATTAAACATAAAAAATCTGGGTTTCGCAAGGCCGTTAGCGGCTTTATTCTGCTTACTTTTTTGACTTGGCAGATATTTACTCCTGCCATTGTGCAAGCGCAGGCCTTGCCTCTTCCCGGCACGTCAATAGGTTTGACCGCCGGCTTTCAGCCTCCCGTGCTTTTAGGCCTTAAAATTCACCCCGAAAACCCGCTTCTTTTTGACTTCATCGTTGACCAAGGGGCATCACAACTTTCGCAAGATGAACTTAAATCTGAGACTGAAAAACTCGTCAAATATTTCCTCGCCGCTTTGACCATTCCCGACAAAGAAGTCTGGGTCAATTTGTCACCATATGAAAAAGACCGCATCATTCCCGACGTGCTGGGCCAGACAACGATGGGCAAGACGATGCTTGAACAAGATTATATGCTCAAACAATTAGCATCTTCTTTGACCAATCCTGATGAAGAAATGGGTCAAGAATTTTGGAATAAAGTCAAAACAGAAACGCAAAAACAACTCGGCACAACCGACGTGCCAATGAATACATTCAATAAGGTTTGGATCGTTCCGCAAAAAGCAGAAGTTTTGGAAAGCCAAGGCATCGTTCTCGTCGGCGAGAAGAGATTGAAATTGATGATGGATCAAGATTATGTGGCTATGGAAAAAAATTCCCAAAGCCAAAACGACAAAGCCAAAAATGTCAGCACGATTTCTTCAAATATTTTTAAAGATACCATCCTTCCCAACATCGAAAAAGAAATTAACGAAGGCAGAAACTTTGCTAATGTCCGCCAAATTTACAATTCTGTCATTCTCGCCGCTTGGTATAAAAAAGCCCTTAAAGAAAGCTTGTTGGGGAAAGTTTACGCCGACAAAGGCAAGGTAGTTGGCGTTGAAACCGACGATAAAGAGATGAAGCAAAGAATTTATGAGCAATACTTAGCGGCGTTTAAGAAGGGCGTCTATAACGTTATTAAGGAAGAACAAAACGCCACCGGCGACCTAATTCCGCGAAAATACTTTTCAGGTGGGATTGCTGGATTTGGTGCCGTTGGAAGCTCGGCGTTGACCGAACGAGCCATAACATTGGATCAAGCAGCCATACAAATTGCGGGGTCTTCAGCTTTTGTTGCTCAAGTTTATGCAGCCACAGAAAAAAGCGACCTTGTTGCAGTTAAGGGAAAAGTCGCGGCCAATGATGAGAGATTTGCTTCCTCTTCGAGCATAGTAATGGATTATAGAGTCAGAATGGCGGATATTAAGATTCAGCTGCAATATTCAAACATCCAAAATTCCGATTTCAATAAAAAACATGGCCAATTTATTACTTTTGGACACCGAACAAATGGGCCATTACATATTATTTTAGGTTCAGGTTCAAACCAGCGAACATATATTTTATCTCATTTAACTGCTTTCGCTTTGGATTCTGATTCGGGAAGGATATATTTTTCTCATTTAAATTCCTCCGACCAACCGGTTTTGGGATACTTGGATGTTGCTGCTGCTCTCGCTTTGGAACAAAATATCCGTCATGAAATTAGCATAACCGATTTACCTGAAGCCATAAGTAAACAATTTGTAAATCCTGAAGTGCCAGCTTTTCTGAAAAACCCACATACACATCTAAGAGTTTATAATGAACGAGTAGTTTCACCATCCGTTTATTCAAGAGTCCCTGAATGGGCGCTTTCATTTAAAGAATATATGGATCAAATACTTCACAATCCACAATTTGGCTATTATGCTACTGGGCGAGTTAGATTTGGACCAGATTTTTTAACTTATCCAGAGGTCCTTTCGCCTCTATTTGGGCGCATGGTTGCTGAACAGGCGATCAAAATGTGGCAAGGGATGTTGTCTGCAGGAACGCTGGCTTCAGATGAAAATTTTTATATAGTTGAATTTGGTGCAGGGAACGGGGTTTTGGCACGTGATTTCTTGAATTATGTCATTCAAAAATCTACTACTACAGCAGAAGATAATAATGGATCAAATGGAAGTATAGAAGATTGGAAACGTTTTCGACAACAAATGAAATACCGTATTTATGAGAGATCCGCTGGATTGCGGGTAAAGCAAAGAGCTGAATTAGCAAACTTTGCAGATATGATTGATATTCTAGACGGTGACGCTACTAATCCTTCTAAAACGATTGCTATAAAAAGTATCAAAGGACTAATTTTTTCAAATGAGCTTCCAGATGCTTTTGCTGTGCAGAAGGTTATTTTAAATCGGGATACTGGTGCCGAGGTTGCCTTCGCTTTACCTGTGATTAGTCGCAGCACTCTAGAAAACCTGTCAGAACTTGGGCTTCCCAAAGAAATTGCCGATGCAATCGAAAACGATGATGCAAATATTCGTAAAGAGCTTGGTTTGGAAAGCAGCCGAAAGTTTATAAGCAAGAGGACGTTTGAGGTTTTAATGAATTTTGTCTCAAGTTTAGATGAAGAGGTGTATCGAAATTTCGTGATACATGACATTCGCTTTACGGAGGTTTATATACCTGCTTATTTAGTTCCGGAAGTGGCTGAGCATATACAAGAGAATATTCAAGATTATGCTATGGGTCTATCCACTAGGTCCGATGAGTTTATAAGTTACATCAATGTGGATTCTGAGAGATTTATTGAAGGAGCAGGAAAGGTTTTGAGGGCAGGATATGTGATAACCATCGATTACGGAGATAGTCTTCAAAAACTTATAGAGTCTGGATCTGCCCCTCGTGCTCAGACGCTTCGAGTTTATAGTGAGGGAAATGATGCTCTTGAAAATGATCCTTTTCAACATCCAACTTTACAGGACGTAACTAGTGATGTTAATTTCTCTGCCCTTGCTTCAAAAGGAAATCAGGTAGGATTAAAGAGTTTGTATTTTGGTGCTCAGAGACATCTTATGCAAGGAACTCCTTGGGCAATATTCTTAGAGCACCCTGATAGTTTTCCCACTTTTAGCGAGAGCGAACTTGCTGGGTTTGAACTTCATAAGTTTTTTAAGGAGAGATTTAAATCTTTCAGAAATATTGATGACGTAAGAGGTTTTAATATTTTAGTTCAACAAATGGAAGGAACAGATTCTAGTTATGGTGCTTTCGCAAAGCTGCAGTCACAACCTTTAATGTCACCAAAGACGGATTCTTATGAACCTGATGTTGAGAAGATTCTCCGAGAGAGTTTAGTCGGTAGAGTTGCTGTGATACCGAGCGGCGAAATTGCCGCGTCGAGCACTCTAACTCCAGCAGCGCAAGAAAGTATAGTAAATTTAGCAATGTCAGTTAAGCAAGAAGAAATAGATCAGAGTATGCCAGAAAGTGAGCGCATCAGCGGCGCTATCACTCCCGATAATGTCTTAGCCATCCTTAATCAAATGTATGAAAAAGGTCCAAAAGGATATGGCTATAAAGTATTTATTCCCAAAGATGGCGCGAATGATTATGGTTTAACTCGCTTGCAGACTGCAGTGTTTATCCGGGTCGCTACAAGATTATGGAAATTTACTGAAACTAGTTATGCGGGTAAAGAAGGATTTGGATTAGTTTCAAATAAAAGTCAATTTTCTCCATTAACTTCATTTGAAGATTTTAAAGGAATGTTGTTAGGTCGTGAAAACTTTCTTACTGTGAATATAGAGTCTTTAAGATCACCCCCGCCGGTATTTCAGGTATCAGGAGTGGTTACTCCGGCACCAAAGGGCGATTATACAAAAGGACCTGTCCAGTACGTTTCTGCCGTTTCAGCAGAATCTTTAATGCAAAGACCATCGCTCACTGTTGAGCAGGCTGAAGCGACATTAGAACGGCTGAAAGAATTACCCCGCTTTATGACCGATATAAGGGTCTTGGAAATAAGAAACAATGCAATACATGTTGAAGCTGGAAAAGATGGTGAAGAACCCAATGTTTTTGATATTCTTCTGGACGATGTCATTGCTTTTACAAGTCAACCTCGCGCCGAAAATGGAAAAATGTATATATTAACTAAGGCAGGCGGAATACCGCATATTTTAAATTTGAACCCGGCTTTTAAAGAAACGTACACGCAAGAACTCCCTAATGACCAAAACTTTAGTGCAGGCAACATACCTTTGCGTGGATCAATCGGTTTGGAATTAGGATTATATGAAGCTGCCCCTGCGCAGACTGTCTGGGAACCCGGACAACTCGAATCGTTAGTGTCGATAAACGGACAAATAGTCTACCCTGAGGAAAGAGAGCAAATGATAGCCGACGATGAATATGTGCGGTCGGTCGGTTTAACCCACCAACAATTGGCTTTGGCTTTAAAGTTCCCAGAGTATTTTTTAGGTGGAAGGGTAGGGCTTTTTTTTACAACGCATAGAAGTACTCGGGATCAGTCGGCATTTGATCCGAAATTGCTTACTAATCTTTCTGGTGATTTAGTCGACGAAAATGGCCGTAGTCTCATGAGCGTTAGCGGTATCACCGCCGAGAAAATTGGCAGATTTGGTGATTACGGCGCAATTGGTTCGAAATATAGGGTCGACCCGCGACTTATTGTGCGGATATTCTTTCCGAATGCCGCCGCCTCGAGTGGGGTCAATAATGGGAAGGCCGCCTCAGCGCCGATAAGTGGAGAAGCTAGTGGGGCAGCTACTTCTTCATCTGCAGCCGTCGGCGGTATCGACTTTGACCCGACGAATATGAATTTGCAAATCAAGCGCGATGGTAAAGGTGTGCCGTTGCCATTGCCGCAACAGAATTTAGAGCAGATCAATATTCAAGGACTATTTCCCATCATCATCAATATTGTGCCAGTTAACGCACAGACATTGCCTATTTTTTTAGGGCAAGCACCTAAGGAGCCAGCCCGAGAGCCCGAATTAGCGGCAAGTTCAGCTGGATGATTTAAGAAGACATTTATGAAAATATATCGTGTTGAATAAAGGGTATAAAAATCTCCGCACATAATAAGCACTTTCCCGCCTGTTGCAAATACGTTCGTTTATTCAACTCAAAGAGAATGTTGCGTCGGGTTTCATTTTGTAAAAAACAAAAGCTAGTGTATGATTGTGTAGCAATATGCAGAATGGTATAATTCAAACATAAAATTTATGATATTCGATTTAGAAAAAACAAAGGTGGCGACAAAACTCGATCCAGCTCCTATTCTGGAAGCTATAGTAGAAATTCGTTTTGAAAGCGAGTTGTCCCATCAAGCCGTTGTTGATAAGCTATTTTTAGAATTTGGTAAGGATTATCCCAAAAGCAACGACCTTCCTCTTGCACAGTTTCCTTCTGCTATTCGTGACCAAGATCCACAACTTCGGTATTTACCATTAAAGCAATTAACAAATGACCAGTTAATTTTGCAGATTGGTGGACGAGTCATTTCTTTGGTGAATCAGAAAAATTATATGGGCTGGGCGTCGTTAAAAGATAAAGTCCGAGATATGGCTGAACGGCTGAAATCCACAGGTGTGGTAAGTCAGTATCAGAGGTTGGGGATTCGTTATTTGAACACTTTTGACTACAATATTTTAGACAAAGTCAATATTGTTTTGTCGATGGATGGAATGCCAATTGTTGAAGAAAAGGTCGATTTTAGAATAAATTTAGAATATCAGAATTTTCAGGCAACAATCATGCTGTCCAATAATACCCGAAAAGTTGAGAATGAAAAAGTAAGTGTTGGATCCTTGGTCGACATAGATGCGTTCTCTTTACATTTACAGGATAATAGTTTGATGGATTTGATCGAGGGGGCGCATTTGTTTGAAAAGAAATTATTCTTTGCGGTATTTAAAAAAGACTTTATAGATCAATATTTCAACCCAAGGTGGGACTAGTATGGAAAGTATAATCAGCTACGATCTCCCGAGTATGCGTTATGATCAAATTGATATATCGAATACGGGAAGAACCCATTCAGTTATTTCTGAGTTAGATATTCAGATTCTTAAAGCCCAAATCAATTCGATAGATCTTCGCATTCGCCATGAAATTATATCGAAGATCCTTGATTTAAATAATTTGGGTGAGGATTGGGATTCTTATGGGGCTACAAAAATTACCGTCGATGCAATCGCCAAGGCGCACTATTTTATTTCTAAAGTAGCTGAAGATAAAAATTTAATTTTAAAGCTCCCTTCAGTATCCCCTGAGCCTAATGGAGGCATTCTCTTGAAGTGGTATAAGAATAACAGCGAGTTCCTTGTCTGGTTTACCGCTAAAGAAGAACACTATATTTATTTGGAATCCGTAATGGGTGTCAGGGAGGGTAGCAAGGTTGGCTCTATGCCCGAGTTATTGATCATTTTTAAGAAATGGGCGGGTCGATATTGATGGTAGAGAAAATACCGAATGATAATCATCTCCATCGGAGAGTGTCTAGCGTAAATTATGACTCTCGCACAGGGAAATGCACAGAGGGGACATATTTATTGCGGATTAGGGATAATAAAAAAGAGGAATATTTATCTGTTGATTGGGCGGAACGAGCCAAATTAGAAATTTCTCGTCGTGATCCTAATAATCCGGGAAGAATCTTTAAGATTGCTGAGCTTGTTGTAGAAGAACCTCTCAAGTTGGGATTAGCCGTAGATCATATCCCTACCAGCAAAAATTTAGCTCATGCAGGGATTAGCGGTAAAGATTTATTTGATGAAGTGGCAAGTTTAAAGATTGCGGCACAATTGGCAGAAAAAAGTATTATGCGGTGATAGTTTTATTTAAGTTTTTTGGGAGTTTTCTTTGGCAGAAATTGCTCCAATATAGTTTTTAGCACTTCACTTTCAGGCGTGGAGGGGGACTTTTCCATTCGCTTGAGTATCTCCTTTAATATATCGGTCGATAAGTCTGTTTTTAATGACGCCATTAAATAAAAATTGACATCGTCCTCGAGTTTTTTTGCAAGACGGGTAGCAACAAGGCTGTTCGGAATCTGTTTGTCTGCTTCGATCCGCGAAAGATAACCTTCACTTATTTGTGCCGCCTTTGCTACTTCGAGCAGAGTATAGCCTAAATCCATCCTCTTCTTTCTTATTCTTTGGCCGAGAGTCTTGGCCTCTTTTGGATATTCCGATTTTCGCATAACCCAATCATAGCATTTCTTACCTTCTAGTCAAGAAAGTTGCTTGACATTCGCCACGCTTTAGGATATATTCTTACTTGTTAGACAAGAAAGAATGGCCGAGACAAGCAAATAACTATGGAGGAAGCCAATGCACATCACAGATGTTGAGGGGATCGCGAAGATTCTAAAAGTTCCAGCGTCAAGTGTAATGCGATACGTGCGGGAAGGTAAAATTAAATCTCTTAGGATAGGGAAGCACCGACGTTTTGATGTTGAACAAGTCCTCAAGGCTTGTTCTGAGGAGAGCGATGGCCGGAGTTCGTAAAAGAAAAGGATACTGGCAAATCTGGTGGCGTGTTAAGGGCGTTAGGTATTATGACCCATTACCTTTTGATAAATATACGCAAGCCGCCGCCCGCAAGGAGGCGACACGTCGTGAGGTTGAGGGGACACAACCGCCCCGGAAAGACCTGAAGTTTTCAGATTTTGCCGCTATGTTCATTGAAAAGAGATACAAGACTCCTTCGACGAAGATCCGCTGTGAATTTACAGCCCTCAGTTTCAGCAGATTTCTAGCCAGTTGCGGAGATATATCTTTAAAGGATATAACCGAGAATTTGATCCGTGATTATATCCATGCTCAAGAAACGACGAAGCCTAAGCCTCGTTCCGCCGCCGGCATCAACTGTGACCTTCGTAATTTAAGGATAATTTTCTGCCAAGCTGTTAAGGACAAAATTTTTGATCAGTCTCCTATCCAGAACATACGATATTTAAAAGAAGTGAAGAAGGTCGTACAGATTCCCACAGATGTTGAGGTTAAGAATATCCTTTTGTGGTTTCAGAAGAACGACATCATCACTTTCCCTTGGGTCTATTTGATGGCAACGTGGGGATGGCGCAGAGACGAGTTGAGGCATTTGCGAGTCAGCGACGTCGATTTAGAGGCAAATAAAATCTATATCCGCGAAACCAAAACGGGTGTGGAACGTGCCCACGATCTTCAAGAGCAGGATGTCATGATCTTAGCGGAACACTTTCACCAGTTAAGAAAACGAAAACTGTATCATCCCAAAGGTCTTGTTTTTCCAAGCAGGAGAGGCAATTTGCAGGGCAGAAATAAAATTTACGAGCGCGTAAAATGGGCCGCTAAAAGATGTGGTATCACGAAGCCGATCTCCCCGCATATTTTTCGCCACCGGGTTGTTACTAACCTTCTTGACCAGACAGGGAACACGGAGGTTATTAAGTCTATAACGGGCCATAAGGACACCCGGACGATCCTTGAACATTATGCCCACAGCTCAAAGGAAGCGGTCAAACAAGGGCTGAAAGTAACAACAATAGACTTGGGTTTTGTGCCAAAACGTGTGCCAGAGAAGGGAAGTAAGTAATGAAATACCGACGGGTAAAGCAGATAAATAAATGCTGGAGGAGGGAATCGAACCCTCACCACCGTGAAGTGACTAGTTTTTGAGACTAGCGCGTATACCAGTTCCGCCACTCCAGCAATAAAAATTCTAAACCAGCGACCCTTCGGAGAAATTTTGTCTTCGACAAAAAACTTGGTGGAGCTGACGAAAGTCGAGAACGTGTTCTTCCCGCGTGTTAAGCGGGACGCTCTACTTAGAGAAACAAGTAAAGCTGACGAAAGTCGAAATCGTGTTCTTCCCGCGTGTTAAGCGGGACGCTCTACTTAGAGAAACAAGTGGAGCTGACGAGGGTCGAACTCGTGGCCTCTTGCATGCCATGCAAGCGCTCTACCAACTGAGCTACAGCCCCAAAAGATTTCCCAATATAGCATTGGGATTTTTATTTGTCAACGCCTCACAGCCGTTTGGCTGTGGCGTTGATGGCGGAGTTTTTGCGACGGCGCAACGCCTCACAGCCGTTTGGCTGTGGCGTTGATGACGTCGTATGAAGGACGGCACAACATCTTTATGGTAACGTCCGAAACTATTTGTAAACCGCCAAGAATGTATGGTTGACAATGGCTGGGAGGAATAGTAATATACCCTTCAATTTGGAGAGCTATGGAAAAGATTTATTTTGATTTTGCCTCGACGACACCCGCTGACCCGCAGGTCTGCCACGCTATGATGCCATATTTTACACAAAAATTTGGTAATGCTTCCTCCCCGCACAGCTTTGGTCTGGAAGCCCAAAAGGCGCTGGAAGACAGTCGCGATATCCTGGCAAAATTCTTGGGGGCCGAGCGGGAGGAAATCATTTTTACCTCCGGCGGCACAGAAGCAAATAATTTGGCCCTCCTCGGAACAGCGCGGCGATTTAATCCAGCAGGCAACCATATTATTGTATCGCGCATAGAGCATCCCTCGGTTCTTGAAACCGCCCAATATATAGAGAAGGAAGGCTTTCGCGTCACCTATATCGACGTGGATGAAAAAGGCTGTGTTTCGCTTGACGCCTTGCATAAGGAAATGACGGATAAAACTATTTTGGTTTCCATTATGCACGCCAGTAATGAAATCGGGACCATTGAGCCGGTTGCTGAAATCGGCAGAATCACCCGCGAGAAAAATATTCTTTTTCATGTCGACGCCGTACAAACTGTGGGGCACTTGCCGTTGAATGTTGAAAATATGAAGGTGGACATGATGTCTCTGTCGGCGCATAAATTTTATGGTCCCAAAGGCATCGGCGCTTTGTATTTAAGAAAGGGAATCAAACTGGCCAGTCAATTTTTAGGAGGTCATCAGGAAAATGGCCGTCGCGCTTCAACGCAGAATGTCGCCGGAGCGGTGGGTTTAGCGAAAGCCGTCCAGATTTGTCAGGACAAAATGTCGGCGGAATCATCATCCCAGCGCGCGTTAAGAGATTTTTTGATTGATCAGATTTTACAGCGGGTAGAGGGAAGCCGGTTGAATGGACACCGGACCAATCGTTTACCGAATAATGTGCATTTTTCTTTTGAAAAAATTAAAGGAGAAGCGCTTTTGTTGAGTTTGGATATGGCCGGTATGGCCGCGTCTATGGGATCGGCCTGCAAGGCCGGCGCTATGGAGCCCTCCCATGTTTTAAAAGCGATCGGTTTGTCAGATGAATGGGCACGAGGAGCTTTACGTATTTCTCTGGGCCGCACGACTACAAAAACACAGATAGATTATTTAATTGAAAAATTGCCTCAAGCTGTACGTGAGTTGAGAAAATAAAATCGCTATGCAAGAACAGATCATTCATTCTTTAAAGAATTGTCCGGGTTATCTTTCCGGGGAAGAAATCAGCCGCGCTTTAAAGATCAGTCGCGCAGGCATTTGGAAATATATTGAAGATTTCCGCCGTCAAGGATATGACATCGAGGCCATTTCCCGTCGGGGATACCGTATTCGCACTTCTCCCGACAAATTGCTTCCCTGGGAAATCAAATTCAATTTGGGCACGAAAATCCTCGGTCACAATATTATTTATAAAGAAACGATGTCTTCTACCATGGATGAAGCGGTCCGGCTGGGAATTGCCGGGGCCAAAGAGGGAACGGTAGTTTGTGCGGAATCGCAAACCAAAGGCCGGGGCCGTTTGGGCCGGGAATGGGTTTCCCCGCCCGGCAAAGGAATTTACGCTTCGTTGCTTTTAAGACCGCTGACCCCGCTGAATGAAGTGGCGCAATTGACCCTGGTGTCGGCAGTCGCCATTTGTGAAGCTATCCGTACCGTATCCGGATTAGAGGCCCGTATCAAATGGCCTAATGATATTTTAATTTCCGGGAAAAAAGTTGCGGGCATTCTTACCGAATTGAATGCAGAAATGGACCGCGTCCGTTTTGTCGTCGTCGGGTTTGGCATCAATGTCAACACCTTGATATCGCAATTACCGGTTGAGGCGACATCTTTAAAAATTCAAGGCCAAAAGGATTTTTCGCGACTCAGTATTTTGCAGGAAATCCTCCGTTCTTTTGAAACCTGGCTGGAGATTTTTGAAAAGAAAGGCTTCTCTTCGGTCAGCGGCCGGTGGAAAGATTTATCGTGGACACTGGGACAAAGAGTTAAATTTGTAGAACCGCTGGGAGAGATCGAGGGCTTGGCTTTTGATCTGGCTTTCGACGGGAGTTTGCTTTTGCGCAAAGATTCGGGCGAAGTGGTCAAAAAACATTCCGGAGAGGCTGTGCATTTAAGCTCAAAAGTAAACCTATGATGGAAACATTTTTAAATCACACCCTTTCCCAATTGTCGGATAAAGGTCTGCGCCGAGAAATCCGTACGCTCGAAAGTAGTCAGGGCCGCGAGATTACAATCGGGGGACGGAAACTTATCAATTTTTGTTCCAATAATTATTTGGGACTGGCGGATGACATGCGGCTGGGTGAAGCGGTGGTAAGAAGTCTTCATGAGGAAGGTTTCGGTTCCGGCGCATCCCGTTTGGTATGCGGCAATTTATCAAGCCATACCCGTCTGGAAGAAAAGATGGCGCAGTTTAAAGGGACAGCGCGGTGTTTGCTTTTTAGCACGGGATATATGGCCAATGTCGGAATTATTTCTTCTTTGTTCGGCCGGGGCGACATGATTTTCAGCGACAAATTGAATCACGCCTCAATCATCGACGGAATTTTGTTAAGCCAAGCGGAATATAAACGTTATGCTCACGCGGACACCGAGTCCTTGGAAGCTATGCTCAAAGTCGCACCGCCAGCCGTAAAGAAATTGATCGTTACGGACAGCGTTTTTAGCATGGATGGCGATATTGCGCCTTTACCTGAGATTGTGTTATTGGCAAAGAAGTATAACTGTACCGTTATGATTGATGAAGCGCATGGTTTGGGGGTTTTGGGGAAGAATGGGAAAGGCAGCGTCGAG
Source organism: Candidatus Omnitrophota bacterium (assembly GCA_031423615.1). Lineage (GTDB taxonomy): Bacteria > Omnitrophota > Gorgyraeia > Zapsychrales > JANLHA01 > JADLGJ01. Next base: position 60,010 of record JANPFV010000082.1, on the reverse strand, counting down.
CATTTTGGACTGGAAGGCCAAATTGATATTCAAATGGGAACATTTTCAAAGGCCGCCGGAAGTTTTGGCGCGTATGTCTGCGGATCTCAAGAGCTGATTAATTTTTTGATCAATAAGGCGCGTAGTTTTATTTATACAACCGGTCTGCCGCCGTCTGTTGCGGCCGCCTCCTTAAAAGGCCTGGAAATTATTGAAAATGAACCGGCCCGTCGGAAAAAACTGTGGGATCATACGCATTTTATTTTGAAAGGTCTTAAGGATTTAGGGTTTGATACTCTCCATACGCAAACACCTATCATTCCCATCTTAGTCAAGGACAGTCATAAGAGTGTCCGTTTTTCTGAAAAACTTTTTGCGGCGGGATTGCTTGTTTCCGCGATCCGTCCTCCGACGGTGCCAGCCCATACCGCCCGGTTACGCGTAACCCTCATGGCGACACACACTCAAGAAGATTTAGACATTCTGCTGAGTCTCTTTAAAAAAATTGGGAAAGAGTTATGCCTTATTTAAAAACACCGCGAGGATTGAACTGGCATTATGAAATCGCTGGCCAGGGCTCAACCTTGCTTTTTTTGCACGGCTTCGGCGTCAACAGCCGTATTTGGCGACAACAGTTCAAATACTTTTCTTCTCAACATCGGGTCATCGCTCTCGATCTGCCGGGACACGGAAAAACGGATTGGCAAAAGGTCGACTTAAAAAGCATCGCACAAGATGTGGACTTTCTATTGGCTGATCTCAATTGTGAAGAAATGGGTCTTATCGCCAGTTCGTTCGGTGGTTTGGTGGCTTTAAAACTTTTAGAATTACGCCGTGAACGCATCAAGTTTATTGTTTGCGCCGGTTCGCAACCGAAGTTTTGCCGTTCTGAGGATTATCCTTTTGGGCTGGCCCCAGAGCGCATTCGCAAATTGGCGGGACAATTGCGAAGGGATTATCCTTCGATAGTGGATATTTTTTTTCGCTCATTATTTACCCGGCAAGAACGCGAAACACGACGGTTTCGGTGGATACAGAGATTTAAGAAAACCGATAGCGTTCCGCAGAAAGAGGCCCTTATTAATTTCTTGGAAATTTTAGAATGCGCCGATTTACGCGATGCGTTTTCCAAATTGACCCTGCCGGTTTTATTTGCCAACGGCACGGAAGATTACATTTGTCAGCGGGAATTCTATGAAAACTTAGGCGATAAAATACCGTCGGCGCAATTCGTTTGGTTTGAAAAATGCGGACACTTTCCGTTTCTAAGCCAGCCGCATGCATTCAATGCTGCGGTAGAAAAATTTATTGAAATTGTTCCGGGTCCTGTCGCTGCGGGACTCTACCCGCCTCGCCAGCTAAAGTCTGGCTCGTCGGGCAGAGGACTCCCCTCCGCGCCACCCGGACCCGGGGTGGAAGAAGTATGATTTTAAAACAGTTCAACCAACATATCCGTCAGGCCTTTTCCAATTCCGCCGCTCATTACGAAGTCTTATCCGGGATGCAATATGAGATAGGCCGTGAACTGATTAAGACATTGGAATGGGACGAAACGTGCGAACGGATTCTTGATGTCGGCATGGGGACAGGGAAATTGACAAACAGGATGAGTCATCTTTGCCCCGGCGCTCAGGTTGTCGGTGTGGATTTTGCCGACGGCATGGTTGAAGAGGCCAAGAAAAAGTATGAATCGTTCGCCGTTGTGCAGGCGGACGCATCGGCCTTGCCTTTTTCGGATGAAAGTTATGGCGCGGTTTTTTCCAATCTCGCCTATCAATGGGTCAAAGATTTGCCGAAAGCTTTTGCAGAATCTCGACGGGTCCTTAAAAAGAACGGAAAATTTCGCGCGACTTTATTTGGCCAAAGGACATTAGGAGAACTTTTTACTTCGTTAGAAAAAATTTCCGGCCAAAACGGTGGCGCCGGAAAATTGCAGAAACTCCCTGATTCAGCCCTAATCCAGGAGGCTTTGACGGCGGCGGGATTCAGGGACATCGTCGTCGCGTCGGAGATCACGAAAACCCATTTTGATGACCTGTACAGTTTACTGACCTGGCTGAAATTGATTGGGGCAAACCGGACAAACCTTCATTTTTATATTGGCCCGCGATATTTAGCGAAAGTTTCTGAATATTATGAAAAAAATTTTAAAGGCCGTTGGGGAGTGGCCGCTTCTTTTGAAGTGATTTGGATAAAGGGGAGAAAATGAAAAGAAAACAAGATGAAGATGCGATCAGTCCTTTAGATTGCCTTGATGAAATCGATGAGGAAATAGAAAAGCCCGCGGAAAAACCGCGAAAAGTTCCTGAAATCGCCGGGCGTCCTCTCAAAGGAGGAAAACCAAAACAGGGACGGGCGTTTTTTATTTCCGCAACGGATACGGGTGTGGGGAAAACCACGGCGATCAAGGTCCTGGCCACGCTTCTTAAAGACAAAGGTTTGGATGTCGGTGTGATGAAACCGATTCAATGCGGGGGCGATGATGCGAAAGTTTTAAAGGAATTCTTGCAGAGCACCGACCCCTTGGCCGAGATAAATCCTTACTGCGCCAAGGAACCTTTTTCTCCGCACGTGGCTTTTAAACGCCAAAAAATACAGATCCATCGCGAAAAAATAATTTCTATTTTTCAAAAACTGCGGCGGCGTCATGATGTTTTGCTCGTCGAGGGTGCGGGCGGATTGATGGTGCCGGTACGGGAAGATTATTTGCTTGCGGATCTGATCAAGGACATGGGCATCGAGGTGGTGATTGTCAGCCGTTTGGGCCTGGGGACGATCAATCACACGCTGTTGACGATTGACAAAGCCCGCGACCGGGGTATCCCTGTCGCCGGTATTATTTTTTCAGAAAGTGAAAAGAAAATTCCCGGTGTGCCCGAAAAAACCAATCCCGCAGCGATCAAACATTTTAGCAAGGTCCCCGGGCTAGGAATCATCCCCTTTTGTGAGGATCTTTCCTGCGCGGCCATTCTTAAGATTTGTAAAGATAAGATAGACCTCAACCCCTTTTTGGTTTATGCCGACTCGACAAAAACGAGCTCCCTTGTTAATGACGACAAGAATTTTCTTTGGCACCCTTTCACGCAAATGAAAGATTGGCTGGACTCGGACCCCGTGGTGATTGACCGAGCCGAAGGATGCCATTTGATTGATACGCAAGGACGGCGTTATCTCGACGGAATTTCTAGCCTCTGGGTCACGGTCCATGGCCATAATCATCCTGCCATTAATGCGGCGATCAAAGATCAGCTGAATCATTTGGACCATTCGACATTGCTGGGACTTTCTCATGTTCCGGCTATAGAATTGGCCAAGAAATTGGTGACGATCGCACCTCGAGGTCTAAAAAAAGTTTTTTATTCCGATAATGGATCGACAGCTGTTGAGATCGCCCTTAAGATGGCGTATCAATATTGGCAAAATACCGGCCGTCCGGAAAAAATAAAAATTGTTCATCTGGCGAATTCTTACCATGGCGATACGTTGGGAAGTGTGAGCGTAGGAGGGATCGGCCTTTTTCATAAAGTGTATGAAGATTTAACGTTTCCGACGGTACAAATTGACTTTCCTGATGGTTATCGCGACCAGAACTTTGATCACGCTTTTCAGAAACTGGAAGCCCTCTTTCATCAGTCGGCTAAAGAAATAGCGGTCTTGATTGTCGAACCTGTGGTGCAGGGAGCGGCGGGAATGATTGTCTGGCCGGACGGCCTTTTAAAGCAGATCAAAGAGCTTTGTGAAAAGCATGAGGTTCTACTCATTGCTGATGAAGTGGCGACGGGTTTTGGCCGGACGGGAAAAATGTTTGCCTGTGAACACGACAATGTCACGCCGGATTTCTTGTGTCTGGCCAAAGGGTTAAGCGGAGGTTATTTGCCGTTGGCCGCGACCTTGGTCACGAAAAAAGTTTTTGACGGTTTTGTCTTTGAGTATAAGGACCAGAAAACATTTTTTCACGGTCATACGTATTCCGGAAATCCCTTGGCCTGTGCCGCCGCGCTGGCTAATTTAGAAATTTTTGCCAAGGAACATACCTTGGCGCGTTTGCATTCCAAGATAAATATTTTAAGCGAAAAGTTAAAAATGTTTTATAATTTACCTCACGTCGGACATGTCCGGCACAAGGGATTTATGGCCGGTATTGAACTGGTCAAGGACAAAGCCACCCGGGAACCTTTTGCCTGGGAAGATAAGGCCGGAATCAAGGTTTGCGAACAGGCGCGTCGTCGCGGGGTTATTTTGCGGCCCCTAGGGAATGTGATTGTGTTGATGCCGCCCTTGTCCATTTCAAAACGTGAACTGGATTATCTTTTGCAAGTGACCCAAGGGGCGATCCGACAAGGTCTAACTAAAATATAAAAGAGCCGGTACGGCAATCTTTTCCGAGGGGAGAGACGGCCGCAACGACTCTTTACAAATGCCATGATGACACAAAATCAAGATCGCCGGAAAGTTTTTGTCGCGATGAGCGGCGGAGTTGACTCTTCTGTCGTTGCCGGTTTGATGAAAGACGCCGGTCACGAGGTTGTGGGGGTCACCATGTGTTTTAGTATTTCTCATCCCGACAGCAAAAAACCGTCTTGCTGCGGTGTCGACGGGATCCAGGATGCGAGGCGGGCCGCGCAGATTCTCGACATTCCCCATTATGTTCTGGACTTTGCCGCCGACATCAATGATTTTATTATCGAAGACTTTACCAATGAATATTTAAACGGACGCACTCCCAATCCCTGCGTGCGCTGTAATCAGCATTTGAAATTTGGATCGCTGTATAAGAAAGTCATGGCCTTAGGCGCGGATTATTTAGCGACCGGTCATTACGGCAAGATTGATTATTGCGACGGGCGTTACCGTTTGCGTAAAGCGGCCGATGAACGCAAAGATCAAAGCTATTTTTTATACAGCATGGGTAAAGACACTTTGCCTAAAGTGTTATTCCCGCTGGGCGATTTGACTAAGGCTCAAGTGCGTGATCTGGCCCGTAAGTATCAATTGAATACGGCGGATAAGGCGGAAAGTCAGGACATCTGTTTTGTTCCGGATGCCGGTTACAAGGAATTTATTCGTCGGCGTGTGGGAGACCACGTTTTTATACCGGGTCCGTTTAAGAATCGCGCCGGAGAGGTTGTCGGCGAGCATAAGGGCATTTTGAATTATACCATCGGTCAGCGCGACAAGTTGGGGATCGCTTTAGGTCATCCCGTTTATGTTTATAAAATTGAAAAAGATACCAACACTGTTTACGTCGGTGATGTCGCGGAGTTGTATTCTGCGGGATTGCTGGCAAAAGAATTTAATCCCGTGAGCATGGAAATCCCGCCCACCCCGATCGAGGTCGAGGCACGTATCCGTTACAATGCTTTTGTCGTTAAAGCTAAACTGACACATTTAGGCGACGACCGTGTTCGTGTTGATTTCATCGAGCCGCAAAAGTCGGTAACACCGGGACAATCGATTGTGTTTTATGATGGCGATGTTGTTTTGGGGGGAGCGATTATCGAACAGCCGATCAAATGTGAAAGTAGCGTTTTAATTTAGCGGGTGGCGCAAAGGGGAGTTCTCTGCCGCCCGCAGCTTGCGAGGACGGTAGAGTCCCGCAGCGACAGAACCCGCCTAGAAGAAAGGGTGTTATGAAGATCCAGTTAGATGTCACGAATTTAAAAAATTTTGTTAAAGGCCGCGACCTTCAGGCACTTACGCCGAAATTAAAAAAAGCCCATGATGATCTTCACGCAGGTAAGGGAAAAGGCAATGATTTCACCGGATGGATCAATCTTCCCAGCAAAACCAAAAAGAAATTTATCGACGAATTGATTAAACTCGGGGAAGATGTCCGTAAGAATTCTGATTGTTTGATTTCTATCGGTATCGGGGGATCATACATCGGTATCCGGGCCGCCCTGGATTTTTTATCCCGCGAACAAAAAATTCCTGTTTACTATGCCGGGCACAACATGAGTTCAGGTTATCTTAAGAAACTTTTTGCCAAACTCAAAGACAAACGCGTCAGTGTTGTCGTCATCTCCAAGTCCGGAACCACCACGGAACCGGCCGTGGCTTTTCGTTTGGTCAAGAAATTTATGGAGAGTAAGTATTCTGAAGCGGAATTAAAGAAGCGGATTATTTGTATTACCGACGAGAAGAAAGGGGCTTTGCGCGCCATCGCTGACAAAGCGGGTTACCGCACCTATCCCATCGCAGATGATATTGGCGGACGCTATTCGGTTCTGTCTCCGGTCGGATTGGTTCCGTTAGCCATCGCGGGGATCGACATCGCGGGTTTGCTCAAAGGCGCCAAAGACGCGGAAAAAGATCTTTCGGAAGCATCGTTAGAGAAAAATTTGTCGTGGCAATACAGCGCTTACCGTTATCTTTTGTACAAACAAAAGAAAGCGATTGAAATATTGGCTTACTTTTATGAGGAGATAAGTTTTACGGCCGAATGGTGGAAGCAATTGTTTGGCGAAAGCGAAGGGAAGGAAGGTCACGGGATTTTTCCCGCATCAGTCAATTTTACTGCCGATTTGCATTCCATGGGGCAATGGATTCAGGAAGGGGAGCGTAATATTTTTGAAACCTTTGTTGTTGTTAAAGATACCGGGAATGAACTTCTCATTCCCGAAGATAAAGAAAATCAGGACAATTTCAATTGTGTGGCGGGAAAAAATCTCGACTGGGTCAATCAACAAGCTTATAAGGCCACGGCCGCGGCCCATTGGGAAGGCGGTGTCCCGAATATGACGATCACCTTGCCAAGATTTGAAGCTTATAGCTTGGGTCAGTTGTTTTATTTTTTTGAAAAATCGTGCGCGATGACCGGTTATTTGATGGGTGTCAATCCATTTGATCAGCCGGGTGTAGAAGCGTATAAAGCGAAGATGTTTGCTCTGTTGGGGCGTAAATAAAATAATAAGGACGACTCTTTGAGGGTCGCCCTTATAAGGTGATAGGCCTTGAGTTGCGTTAAGCTATCAGTTGGCCTCCATTACTGGTTTTATTATGGCATGTGAGTGATAAGAATGCAACTTTTTTTTGGCGCAAAGGGTATAAGGAGTCCCAAGAGTGTGATATGATGAAGCCATGAAACTTCCCTTTGGAAAGAAAGAGAAGGCCACGGATCCAGCCGGGCCGGGGCCCAAAGCTGTTGGAAAAGCTTCGATGCCCATTCGGCCATCTGCTAAAATACCCGACGGGAAAAAGCAGATTATAACCGGACTTATTTTCATCTCAGCTTCATTTATTGGCGCGGTCTTTTTGTTGTACTTGACCGTCAATGCTCAAAGTGCCAAAGAAGTCGAATTTCAAGACTTGAATCAAAAATTGCATTTAGTCAGCACAGAAAAAGAAGCGGCGAACAATAAGGCGGAAACGTTGCAGTCCAAGGTGGGCCGTGTTCTGGATTTAGAAAAGGTGGTCCGGGCTTCGGAAAAGATTCATGATGAGAGTGAAGCCACACGGAAAGAAGGTTCGTTATGGATTGACCGCAAAACCTCAAGATGTATGGTGACCTTGGGTGTTCTAAATGGCGTGCATAAAGGAAGCCGGCTGAATGTTTATGAGGCGGATAATAATAAAGTCGGAGTGGTCAAAGTCACGTCGGCCTTGGATGTGGTTTCTTATGTCGAGCCGGTCGACAAAAAAGTAGCGGATTTTACCAGAGATTATTATCACGTGAAGTCAGAATAAAAAAAGAGGAGTCGCGGTCATGGGACGTATAGGAATTCTGGAATTGCTTTTGATTTTAGTCGTTATTCTTTTTCTTTTTGGTTCCAAGCGCCTGCCGGAAATTGGCAGTTCCTTGGGAAAGGCGATCAGGGAATTCCAAAAAGCCCTTAAAGGAGATACCGACAAAAAGGAAAATGAAAATAAAGACGCCTAGTACTGTGTAAATCTAATTGTTAATAGTGAAACACAGTACAACAGTGCACTTTTTCTAAAGGTAAACTTTTTAAAATTAATTTGACCGTGCACTAGTTTCCGGGTCGTATTTTTATCATGTCTTTCTCTCCGCAAGTCCTTTCATTTTTCACCCATTTGCATGAATTGCGCGGCCGTTTGATCAAATCACTCGCCGCCTTCGGCATCGGGTCAATCGTCGTCTGGAATTGGCTCGACCCGGTGATCCGTTACGTAGTTCGCCCCGTTGGAAAGATCGTTTTTACTTCTCCGGCTGAAGCGTTCAATGCCCATGTGACCTTGGCCATGATTGGCGGCTTTTTTGTGGCTCTTCCCGTCATCCTTTATCAGTTTTGGAAATTTATCAGCCTCGGTTTAACAATAGAGGAACAGCGTTACGTGAAAATTTTCGGCCCGTTGTCCTTGCTGTTTTTTTTGGGCGGGGCCGCTTTCGGATATTTTGTGATGCTGCCCATTTCCATTAATTTTCTTCTCAGTTTTTCTTCATCGTGGATGGTGCCCATGATCACGGTGGACAAATATATTTCTTTTATCGGGACCATCGTGATTTCATCGGGGGTGACATTTGAATTGCCTCTTATTCTGGGATTTCTGGCGCGGATCGGAATTGCGACGCCAGAGTTTTTACGGCAGAAACGCCGTTATGCGATTGTTTTCATTCTGATCGTGGCCGCCATTTTGACGCCTCCCGACGTAGTCAGCCAGATCATTTTGACCATTCCGCTGCTCATTCTTTATGAGCTGGGCATTTTATTTTCACAGTTGGCACAGTCCCGTCCGTATTCGGGAAGCCGGGAAATTTTAAAGTAAATAGGGATAATTTTCTTTTGTGTTTTAAAGGAAGTACGCTATACTGACTTTCAAAAAGCGGGAAACACTGTGAGGGCTTATGAAAATTGATGAACTTCGTGACTTACTGAAGGACAAACGCGTGATTGAAGAAATCAATCGGCATTTGTGGATTGAAAGCCAGAAGGCAGGATATTCCATCGGAATTGAACGTGCGACGGATGAATGGCTTAAGCTTTATGCCGAAGGCTGGATGAAATATCATCTTCCAGAAAAATATACGGCTATCCAAGCTAAGAAACGTAAAGGTCAGGCCCGTTCCAAGCGTACCGAGAAAACAAAAAAGATGACTAACCGCAAGAAGAAATAAGAAGCCATTGAGTCAGCCCCTGTTTGCGAAAGTGGACGGGGGTTTTTTATTGGGAAGAAAGAAAAGTCCGATGAGTAAAAGCAAGGACACGATGCTGACAGCGAGGCCTGCGTAAAAAGATTTAGGACTAAAAATAAACTGCACCCTGTGCCGGCCTTCCGGCACAAAAACGGAGCGCACCAGATAATTCGTTTGAAAAACCTCACTGGCTTTTCCGTCGATATAAACCTTCCAGTCGGGATGATACGCATCGGAGAGAACGACTAATCCCGCATTTTTCATTTCCGCCTGCAAAACAACGTCATTGGGATTTGAACGGATAATTTTTATGCTTGATGCGTCGTGGATCGGCAAAGCATTGATGTGTGAAGAAATTTTTCGGTCCGGCGCATGGGTGATCACCACACCCTCGTGAGCGGCCAGACCTAGGCGTTTGATAAAATCCAGGGATTTATCTTTATCGGGCGTAAAAATAACGCGCCGGACAATATAGGCCCGCGGCAAAACATGGGGTCTTTCATAAATCACAACTTCCCCGCTATAAACCATTTTCATTTGTTTTTTAAATTCTTCAGGGTCGGGCAGTAATTTTTTGAACCGTCCGTCCGTCGGGACAATAATATAACGGACATTGAGGAGATCCAGAATATTACGCTTGTCAGCGGCAATAGGCATGGCGCGCAAAGCCGGGGGACGGAGGTTTTTTTGAAAATGATTTTCCAGGACCAGCGCATTTACGAAATCCACATAGCGGCTCGGGACTAACCCCAGAAAATATCCCAGATCATCCACGCCGAAACCGGTTGCGGTGTTGGGATAAAAGGCCCAAAAGATGCCATAGCTACGGCTGGGGGTGTCTTGCGATTTTAAGAATTCGATATAAGGAACTTTAGCGAAAGAATCAAAGCGGCGAGGATGTTCCCGGTGAATATAGAGAAACAATTCAGAAAAGATCAAGGTGACCATAATAAGGCCCACGGTTTTTCTTTTGAGAAGTCCGCGGTCTTTGAGCCATAAAATGATTTGAAATAATATTAACAAAAACAAAGCAAAGGCACTGGCTTGGAGGGAAATGTCAAAATGTCCGCTTTTTCGTAGAAAAAAAAGATGCAACATCACGATCACCGAAAGACCAGCCACAAAGACCAGGCCTTTGAAAAAATATTTCTTGGCCTGTGAAATACTCCGCAGTCCCATTCCACTGAGTATAGCGACGGTGAAGGCGGCTAAAGGGGGGGTATGAATGGCGTAACGACAGGTATCAAAGAGAGGCAAATGCCCTATCCAATTGATAAAAAACAGGCCGTATTCTTTGCTGATGATCAGGACCAGTAAGATGCCGAAGAAATAGTTGAGACCTCGCTTCTGTTTGTTAAATAAACTTAAAAAGGCGAGGGCCAGCGGCAAGGTTCCCAGATACCCGCCCCACCAACCGGCAAACGTGAAATCGAAAGTTAAATTTTCTTTTTGAAAAAAATGGGGCAAAGCTAAAGATAGAGCGCGATCGCGCTGTTCTTCCATCAAAAGTCCCGTGCCGTCGGGATGGCCTGTCCAGAATTCTCCAGCCATGAGATTGTTTAAAAAGGGAAAGAAGACGATCGCCGCGAGGCCGACGCCCAGTCCATAGGCCACGGCATAAGAGAAAAATATCTTTTTGTAGGCGGGTTTATAATGAAGCGAGAACGTTCGATAAAGAAAAAAAGTCAAGCCAAAGGCATTGACCAAGAAAACATGTTCCGGATGTCCGGCAAAGATTGTTAAGGCGATGGTTATACTCAGAAAGGCGATGGACTTTGGGCTAGCTTCTCTAATAATAAGTCGATCCAGCGCCAAAAGTAAGAGCGGGGTCAGCAAATCCACATTCGCGGTCCAATATTGCAGTAAGATCATAGGCCCGCTGAGCATAAATACGATCGCGCTGCATAAAGCGGGGGGATCTTTAAACCCCATCCGCCGCATAAACCAAAACATGAATAATCCCGCAAAGAAAAGTCGCGCTAAGATGAGGCAGTCCCAGGCCATTATATTGGGGAGAATATACATAATGAGCGTCAGGGGAAAGAAGAGGCCGATTTCAAGCATGCCAATCAAAGCATAACCGCAGGCTTGATGGGGGTTCCACAGTGGCAGAATTCCTCGACGGATATTTTGTTTTATAAATTCGTAAATAGGCTCTTCGGAAACCGGCGCGTCCGTTCCGTTGGCCGGAATGAAACGGGGTTTGTTGTCTTGCTGTCCATAAACGCCGCTAGGGAGCGCTTGAGAATTCGCGGTGGTGACTTTAAATGTTTTGTTGAGAAAAACTATATCGTAAAAAGCCAAAGACAGGACAAAGGCCAAAAGAAAAGATATTTTTAGAGGATGATCAAAAGATCGGGATCGCGGCATGGGTTTAGTATATCATAAACCAAAACCCCCCGGGTTTGATGCCGAGGGGTTTGCTGGTAAATGCGGGCTTTGAGAATTATTTTCTCTTAGCTGTCTTTTTCTTAGCTGCTTTTTTCTTTGTAGCCATCGTTTGTCTCCTTTCTCAGAGATAAAGATGATGTTGAATTGCTAATTATGTTTTAATAATAACATACGGGATAAGAGATGCAAAAATTTTCTAAACAATTTTTTATTAAAATTAATTCTGTTAAAATAGAAATAAAAAAATAATGGCGTTTTATCCGACGGAGAAATAAAATTCTTCACCGACCGCTAAATAGTCACAGTGGATTGTAAAAACAATTGCGAAAAAAATGTTAATTATGCGCAAAGCGTAAGAAAAAATAAAAATTTAAATAATTTTATGACATCTCTTTATATTCATATTCCCTTTTGCGAACGCAAATGTTTTTATTGTTCCTTTGCCGTCTCTATCGCCCAAGAGCACCGCAGGGATGAATATGTGGCGGCCTTGTCTGCGGAGGCCGGCCGATATCATGGAGAACATCTTAAAACGATTTATTTGGGAGGCGGAACGCCGAGTCTTTTGACGCCCGCGCAAATTGAACGGTTGTTTATGATGTTGCGACAGCGCTTTGTTATTTCGCCGGACTGCGAAATAACCGTTGAAGCCAATCCCGAAAATCTGAATCCAGAAAAAGCAAAACTCCTGTTTAGCCTCGGCGTCAATCGTGTTAGTCTGGGCATACAGACACTGAATGATGCTTATTTGAAATATCTGGGGCGGGTTCATGATTCCTTTAAGGCTTTGTATGCGTTTAGGGATTTGCGCGCGGCTGGGTTTAAAAACATCAATGTCGACTTGATGTATTCTTTTTTGCAGCAGACACCCGAGCAAATCGAAAAGGATGTCAAGGCGGTGCTGGATCTGGGCAGCGAACATGTTTCGATTTATACTTTGACGGTCGAGGAGCATAGCAAATTTTATGTCCAGAAGATCCGGCAGCAGGATGATCACGCCCAAGCCGAGCAATATGTTTTGGTCACGTCATTGCTCAATGACGCTGGGATGTCTCAGTATGAAGTCAGCAATTTTAGCCGGCCGGGTTTTGAATCAAAGCACAATATTAATTATTGGCAAGGTGGAAATTATATTGGCCTGGGAATGGGCAGCCACGGCCACCTCGACGGCCGTCGGAATTGGAACACCAGCCGGCTGGCGGATTATTTAAAGAAGGTGCAAGCCCAAGAGAGTCCCGAAGAAGGACATGAAGTTCTCTCGAAAGAAGCGCGCTTGCGAGAAGCGCTGATTTTTGGTTTAAGAATGAATACAGGCGTCATTGTCTGTGAACATGAAGAAAAATTGAATTGCCAATTACCGAAGGACCTTCGACAACAGATCGATAATTTGATCGACCAGGGTTTATTGTCGTTGAACGGACCGCGTCTGCAAGCGACCGCAGCCGGTCGTTTGGTTTTAGATGCCATTGCCGTAAAAATTATTTAAGAAGCAACGGAGAAAAAATGCTTAAGAATATTTCTCAACGGATGTGGTTAGTCTCGGGATTGCTTTTTTTGCTTTGTTTTGCCCTCTATGGCTCCAGTTTGGGCAATCCTTTTATGATTGATGATGATTCGCTTTTCTTAAAAAATCCTTTAACGCAAAATCTGCACAGGATTTTATATAATTTTCTGCCCGGAGGGAATAAGTCTTTGGGATTGGAGTCTTCGGCCTACGCTACGGATTATCGCCCGCTGTGCCATGTCCTTATTTCTTTGGAATATTTCTGGTTTGGGAAAAACGTTGTTTTCTACCACTTGACGAATTTGGCGTTGCTCGTTGGGATCTGCTTTATGATTTACATTGTTATCCGGCGTTTGACGGAAGATGACAATGTGGGTTTGTTAACCGCCGTGCTTTTTGCTGTTCATCCGATTAATACATTGATGGTCAATTATGTCTCGGCGGGATATTTAGCCGTTGAGGTCATCATGATGCTGGGGGCGATTTATTTTTATTCTCAAGCGATGACCGGGACAAGCCGTAAAAATTTTTATTTTATTTTAAGTTTGCTGGGTTTTGTGGCCGCATTGTTGTGTCACGAAACCGCCGCGACATTACCTTTTTATTTGATTCTCGTGGCTTTTGTATTTTTCAAAAAAAGTGGCCTGTCGTCGATTGCCTCCGCGGGGCCATTTTTTGTAGTTGCATTAATTTATGCCGGTGTGAAGGTGAGTGTGTTGGAGAGTGCCGGCAGTTTTTCCAGCCTGACGTTAGGAAATTACGCCGCGACCTTTACAAAGATTTTTACGTGGTATATCGCTAAAATTTTTACCTTGCAAGGCATTGTCCTGATGTGGACAACTCCTCTCGTGCAAAATCGCCTTGTTTTATGGTTAAGCGTTTTTTGGGCCGGAATGGGAACGATTGTTTTTTTGATTTATCGATGGGGTTTGCGTGACAGAAAGACCGCCTTTTTATTTTGGTTTCTTATTGGATGGTTGCCGATTTTAGTGGGCTGTCTGTTCCGGCCGGAAGAAGGGTTTATGATAGAACCCCACTGGCTTTTTTTCCCGTCGATCGGTTTATTCACTTTGGCCAGTCTGTTTGTCATGAAAATAAAAAGGGCGGGAGACTCCGGGATCTTTTTAAGTCTGCTGGCCGTCATCATCATTGTTCCGGCGGTGGTTTCTCAACGGTATAATTTCCTATGGGCGGACGAAGTCCGGCAGTGCCGGTACTGGCAGAAACAGGCACCGCAAAATAAGATGGTCAATTTTTATTTAGCCAATGCTTTGTTTTTGCGTGGCCAGTTTGCCGAAGCGAAGATGTGGTTTCAAAGGGCTATTGCGAATGAGCGCAGTGATTGGCAGATCTATACAAATTTAGCCGACATGGCGTGGCAGGAAGGGGAAGAAGCCCAAGCCATTGATTATTTTAAAAAGTCTCTGGAGGTTAATCCGGAATCTTCGGTTACACACAATAATTTGGGTGTGTGCTATTTGCGAAAAATGAAACTGGATGCGGCTGAGGAACATTTGCGTAAAGCCAATGCGCTCAATCCCTATAGCTTGGAAATTTATTTGAATTTGGGTCAGGTCTTGGAACAAAAGGGGCATTGGGAAGAAGCATTGGAATTTTACCGTCGGGCGTATGCCCAACAAGCCAAGGATGAACGGGTGCTGTATGCTCTTTTGGCTCTCAGTCTGAAAGATCACGGATCACAAACGACAATTGACCGCGCGGGAGATTTTTTGCTGGTGATTCAGGGGCAAGGTTTCTTAAAGGAGTTGGGCGGCCTGTTGGCGAGGAAAGGACATATTAAAGATTCGATAAAATATTATTTAAAGGCCATAGCCCTCTATCCTCAAGATCTTTTTGCTTATGTCGAAGCGGGAAAGATTTTTGCCAACGCCGGCCAGTTTGAAAAAGCCGCCTTTATTTGGAAGCAGGGTCTTAAAGTGAATCCGAATGACGAAATATTGCAGGGACTTTTAAAAGAATTGGCCAGTCTCAGCGCCGAAAAGAAGCAGCCTTGACCTGATATTGGCGTCCGAGGATTTCGCTGTGTTTAAAAAGCTGAAAGAGACATTTCTCGATCAGTTTTTTGTATTTCGGCGCCATTTGTAAGTTCTGTAAAATTTTAAGCGATTCGGCCAGGCGCCTCTGGATTTGTTCTAAGCTATAGCTAAGGCTCTGGGCTTGGATAAAAATTTGCCGCACGGCGATTAGATCGTTGTAAGTTTTTTTATTCTTGGAAAAAATCTTTAAAAACTTTTGACGCTCCTGGCCTTTTAAGACGCGGTAAGCATGGCAGACCAAGAGGGTTTTTTTGGACTCAGCCAAATCGCTTAATATCGATTTGCCGATATTCTTTTGGGTGTCAAAAATTCCGATCACATCATCCTGGATTTGAAAAGCCTGTCCGATTAAAAGGCCCAGTTTCGAGAGAGATTTAATGTCTTTATGGCCTGCGCCGGCCAGAATGGCGCCGACGACCAAAGGACAGTCGAAAGTATAACGCGCGGTTTTTAAGGTGTAATTCAGAAAAACATCTTTCTCCGTGACTTTGTTGAGTCCGCGCACGCCGTGAAGGGTGTCGGCAAATTCCCCCATGGCCGTAAAAACCGCGGTTTGAATAAAATATTTGAGCGCGCGTTCTTTGCGCTGCAATTCTTCGTTGATCGACAAAAATGCGTCGATGGCCAAAGCATAAACAATGTCTCCGGCCACGAGGCTTAAATCACGGCCGAGCCGTTCTTTCTGCGGAATGTTGGCCGCTTTTTGTAAAAGGCGATGCAATGTCGGTTTTCCCCGGCGAAGATCCGAACGGTCGATAATATCGTCATGGATGAGCATGAAGTTATGTAAGAGTTCAATGCAGGTGGAAGCATAATAAATGGAAGGAGACATCCGGGCGGCGTTTTTGCGGTAGCCTTTGTAACTTAACGCCAGCAGGATAGGACGGATCCTTTTGCCGTCCCGCAGGCAAAATTCACGGATGCTGGCATAAAGGATGGGATCGACGAGGTGAAGTTTGTAATCAATTTTGATTTTGTCGAGAAAGCGTTCGAGGCTTTTGTCGATCTGGGCTTTAATTTCTTTTAACATGGTCAACATCGTAACATACAAGAAAAATAGGCGCAACGAAAATGACTTGTGATATGATGACTAAAATTGAAAATCCCATTTATTAATATTTATTATTAAGGAGAGGACATGAGTAGAATTTTAGCTTTCGCGGTCGTGTTTGTTATTGTGCTTTCATCCAACACCTTTGCCCAGGTGGCTCCCAAAACAAGTCCAGCGGCTGCCCCGGTTCCGGCGGAAACAAAGGAACTGGTCCGTCGTCTTTTGGAAGCCAACGGCATGCGCGCCAGCATTATCCGTATTTTTGAAGATATAATTAAACAGGCTCCCGCCGAATCCCAAAAACAATTGCGTGACGCATTGCAAAGCGATGCCATTATCGATAACATTATTCCGATTTATGCCAAGCATTTTACCCCGGATGAAATCAGGGAATTGATCGCCTTTTACAAAAGTCCCATTGGCGCCAAGAATCTCGCTTTAACTTCCCAATTAATGACTGAAGTCATGGAAGTCTCCGGCCAATATTTTCAAGATAAAGTCAGCAAAATCGAAACACCGGCTACGTCCCAAACAGCTCCGAAATAATTTCGTATTGGGAAAATTTTTGTAAATATCTATTGTCATTAGGCTTATGACTTGCGGGGCGTAGCTTTCTCTACCTGTTTTTCAACGTAACTCTATTCTTTTAAATGACTTAAGGCCGCAAAAAAGACAAGCAATTTTTTCTTTTCGATTGATTTAGAAATTTTCTTCTGTTATATTACTTGAGTTTTCATTCACGAAAAGGAGAAAATCACATGATCGAACGCTACACATTATCCAAAATGGGAAGCATTTGGACCGATGAGCATAAATTTCAGATTATGCTTAAGATTGAGGTCTTAGCTTGCGAAGAAATGAGTAAGTTAGGTCATATTCCCAAAAAAGCCCTCGAAAAGATCAAAAAGAACGCTAAATTTAATCTTGAAGAAATCCAAAAATTAGAAGAACGCACCAAACACGATATCGTGGCTTTCATCAATAATGTCGGTTCCTATCTGGGGCCGGAAGCCCGTTATCTTCATATGGGTTTGACGTCTTCGGATCTTTTAGATACCACATTGTCGGTGCAATGCGTCGAAGCCAGTGATATTATCATCGCCGACATCCGCAAGCTTTTGACCGTCCTTAAAATCAAAGCCAAAAAATATAAAGACACCAATTGCATTGCCCGCACGCACGGTGTTCATGCCGAGCCCATGACCTTTGGTTTGAAACTGGCAGTGTGGTACGATGAAATGAAAAGAAATTTAGACCGCATGGAGCAAGCCCGCGAAAACATGCGAGTCGGGAAGCTTTCCGGCGCGGTCGGAACTTATGCGAATATCGATCCTCACGTCGAAGAATATGTTTGCGCGCAACTGGGGCTTAAACCCGCCAATATCGCTACCCAAATCATTCAGCGCGATATTCATTGCCAATTCATCACCACTCTGGCCTTGATCGGTTCTTCTCTTAATAAATTTGCTACGGAAATCCGTTTATTACAAAAAACCGAGGTCCTGGAAGTCGAAGAACCTTTCTTTAAAGGCCAGATCGGTTCTTCCGCCATGCCGCACAAACGCAATCCGGTGACTTGCGAAAGAATTTCCGGTTTGTCTCGTCTTTTGCGTTCCAATGCCCAGGCTTCATTCGAAAACATCGCCCTGTGGCATGAACGGGATATCAGCCATTCTTCCGTCGAACGTATCATCATCCCGGACAGCACCGCGATTTTGAATTATATGTTGGCGAAATTTATTCCTATTATCGATGGATTACTGGTCTATCCCAAGAACATGATCGCCAGTTTAACCAAAACCAACGGCTTGATTTATTCCCAGCGCGTACTTTTGGAACTTATGAAGAAAGGTTTGACCCGCGAAGAAGCTTACGATATTATTCAACATTGTGCGATGCAGGTCTGGCAGGACACCTCCGATTTCAAAGAAGTGCTTTATCGTGAACGCAAGGTGCGCAAGTATTTGAAGCCTAGCGAAATCGATGCCTGTTTTGACATCAAATATTATACTCGTTATCGGGATTTTATTTTTAAACGTGTGGGATTAAAATAATTATTCATTGCGAGGATCATTATGGAAAAGCGCGAGCAAATTTATGAAGGTAAAGCTAAAATCCTTTATACGACCGACAACCCGGATCTTTTGATTCAATATTTTAAGGATGATGCTACGGCGTTTAATGCGGCGAAAAAAGGATCTATTCATGATAAGGGGATCATCAATAACAAGATCTCAACCAAGATCTTTGAATATTTGATGGCATCCGGCATTCCGACCCACTTTGAAAAATCTTTGAGTGATCGTGAAATGTTGGTCAAGCGGGTTCAAATCGTTCCCTTGGAAGTCATTATCCGCAATGTTGCGGCTGGTTCTTTGTGCAGGATTTTGGGCATTGAAGAAGGATCGACATTAGCTTGTCCGGTTCTGGAGTTTTGTTATAAAGAAGACAAGCTCAACGACCCCCTGATTAATGAAACGCACATCCGGGCGCTTAAACTCGCTACCGATGAAGATGTGGATCAAATCAAGAAATACACTTTAAGAATTAATGAGCTCATGCTCAAATTTTTTGCCTCTCTTAATATCAAATTGATTGATTTTAAGTTGGAATTTGGTAAATATAAAGGCAAAATTATTCTCGCTGACGAGATTTCACCGGACACGTGCCGGCTTTGGGACGCCAAAACGGGTGATAAGCTGGACAAGGACCGCTTTCGACGGGATTTGGGAAATATCGAAGAAGCCTATCAGGAAGTCTTAAGTCGCGTCAGCAAATAAGATTTTTGCGTTTGGCGATCTGCTTCGTTGCAACTTCGGTGCTCGCTTAACGTACTTTTTAGTACGCCTCGCTTCGCTCCTCGGTTGCCCCCTTGCAGTTCAAAAAAATATAAGAATTTTGATAAATATAAGAGTTTCCCCCCTTTATGATCTGGCGTGCGGAAATAAAAGAAAAAGCAGGTGTTTTTGATCCTGCGGCGGCGGGCATCAAAAAAGATATCGCGGACTTGGGATTGCGGGGTCTTGAAGATGTCCGGATTGTGCAGGTTTATACTATTGATGGCGATTTAACCGCCGAACAAGCCCAGCTCATTGCTAGCCAACTCCTCACCGATCAAATCACTCAGGAATATGATGTTTGTCTGGCCCAGGAATATAAACCACCGGCCCAAAAGACCCAAAACGATCATGTCGTTGAAATTGCTTACAACAACGGTGTCATGGATCCCGTCGAGGAATCGACATTGAAAGGCATCCGTGACTTGGGCATTGATTCGGCGAAAAGTGTCCGCACGGCCAAGCAGTATCACCTCAAAGGAAAGATTTCTGATTCGCAACATCATCTCATTGTGGAAAAAGTTCTTTCCAATAAATTGATCCAGCATGTGGTCAAGAGTGTTGTGCCGTCGCAGACATCGCTGGCCGGATTAGCACCGGCCCCGTTTAAAATCCTTTTAGTCGAACTGATGGATGCGCCGGATAAAAAACTTTTAGAATTGAGTCAGCAAGGCCAGCTTTTTCTCAATTTGGCGGAAATGAAGGCGATTCAAAAATATTTTAAGAAATTGGACCGCAACCCGACGGATTGCGAATTAGAAACCGTGGCGCAGACGTGGAGCGAACACTGCCACCATAAAACTTTCCGCGGCAATATTCGTTACCGTGTCAAGCAAGGCTTAAAGACCACAACTAAAATCATCCGCAATCTCTTGAAGTCAACGATCGCAAAAGCGACGTATAGCATGAATAAGTCATGGTGTGTTTCGGTTTTTTATGACAATGCCGGCGTCATTAAATTTGATCAGGATCACCATGTGTGTTTTAAAGTGGAGACCCACAATCACCCGAGTGCTTTAGAACCTTTCGGTGGGGCCAATACCGGATTGGGCGGCGTCATACGTGACATTCTCGGCACCGGTTTGGGCGCAAGGCCAATTTGCAATACGGATGTTTTTTGTTTTGCTCCTCCGGATATGGATTTTAAAAAATTGCCCGCTGGGACCCTCCATCCCAAGCGCGTCATGAAAGGCGTTGTCAGCGGTGTGAGGGATTACGGCAATAAAATGGGAATTCCGACGGTAAACGGGGCGGTTTTATTTGATGAGGGATTTATCGGGAATCCCCTGGTGTTTTGCGGGACGGTCGGTATTTTACCCAAAGGCATGGAAAAGAAAAAAACATTTTCCGGCGATTTGATTGTCGTCGTCGGTGGACGGACGGGCCGCGACGGGATCCACGGCGCGACTTTTTCCTCCGGCGAATTGACGGAGGAAAGTGAAACCGTTTCTTCCGGCGCGGTGCAAATCGGCCATCCCATTCAGGAAAAGAAAGTCCTTGATGTTCTTTTGAAAGCGCGCGATATGGGGCTTTATTCCGCGATTACGGACTGCGGGGCGGGTGGTTTATCCAGCGCCGTCGGAGAAATGGGCCAAGATTTGGGGGCGACGGTTTATTTGGAAAAAGTCCCGCTGAAATATCAAGGATTGTCGTACTCTGAAATTTGGATATCGGAATCGCAGGAACGCATGGTTATGTCGGTCCCGCCCCAAAAAGCCCAAAAACTTTTAAAGATTTTTAGTGACGAAAACGTGGAAGCCACCGTCATAGGCCAGTTCGATAAAGATCGCTGCCTCAAACTTTTTTACAATGATGTGCAAGTCGGCGACTTGGAAATGGAGTTTTTGCACGAGGGGATTCCGGATATTACCAAAGAAGCCCTATGGGTTTTTCCCCGACACAAAGACGTCAAATTGAGGGCTCCTTTAGACCTGAATGATTCGCTTTTTGAGGCTCTATCCCATTTGAATGTTTGCTCTAAGGAATGGATCATCCGCCAGTACGATCATGAAGTGCAGGGTGCAAGTATCATTAAACCTTTGGTGGGAAAGAATTCCGACGGGCCGTCGGACGCGGCGGTCGTGACTCCCAAACTTGGTTCAAAGCGAGGGATCGCGATCAGCAATGGTGTCAATTTCCGTTACGGTCAAATTGATCCGTTTTGGATGGCGGCCGGATGCATCGATGAAGCGATCCGCCAGATCATCAGCGTCGGAGGAGATCTGAAGCAGGTGGCTCTGCTGGATAATTTTTGTTGGGGTAACCCCGACAAACCGGACCGTCTTGGCGGATTGGTGCGCTGTGCCGAAGGCTGTTATAAAGCGGCCATGGCGTATGGAACGCCGTTTATATCCGGCAAGGACAGCTTGTATAATGAATTTGCCGTCGGAAAAGAATCCATTGCCATTCCCGGAACCATTTTGATTTCCGCGATAGGAATTATTGAGGATGTCCATCGGTGTTTGACGATGGACTTTAAAAAGTCCGGCAATTTGATTTATGTCGTCGGAAATACATTGGCGGAATTGGGCGGATCGATTTATTATGCTAACCATGGTTTTGTGGGCCCTCATGTGCCGCAAGTGAATTTTAAAGCGGCTTTAAAAACTTTTTCAGTTTTGTCCCACGCGGTTAAAGCCGGTTTGGTCAGGTCCATCCATGATTGTTCTGAAGGAGGGTTAGGTGTGGCTTTGGCCGAAATGGCTTTCAGCGGCGGCTTTGGGGTCACAGTGCGTTTAGACCAAGTGCCTTGCAAAAAAAAGATCGATCGGGACGATACTATTCTTTTTTCAGAATCACACTCCCGTTTTATCGTCGAGGTTGAACCGGAAAAACAAAGAGCGTTTGCAAAAATTCTTAAAGGCGTGCCGGCCCGTTGTATTGGCCGGGTTGAAGAAAGCCCGGAGTTTTTAATTTATGGTTTAAAAAAGAACGTGTGCGTGAATGCGCATATTGATGATTTGAAAGAAGCCTGGCAAGCCCCGCTTCGCTGGTAAACGTTTTATTCAAGGGAGAATGGAATGGCCAATAAAAAAACAAGAGCGCAAGAAGAATTAACGCGGATGGAAGACCCCTGGCGTGTTTTTCGTATTATGGCTGAATTCGTCGAGGGTTTTGATGAAATGTCTCGCGTGGGAGACGCCGTGAGTATTTTTGGTTCGGCGCGCACGAAAAAATCCGACAAATTTTATAAACTCGCCGAAAAAACAACGGCGCTCTTGGTCAAGGAAGGTTTCACCGTCATTACCGGTGGGGGGCCGGGAATCATGGAAGCGGGAAACAAGGGCGCCACCGAAGCCAATGGCGAGTCCGTGGGGCTGAATATCGATTTGCCTTTTGAACAAAAGGCGAATGAGTATGTTAAAACCCTGATCAATTTTCATTACTTTTTTTGCCGCAAAGTCATGTTCGTCAAATACGCCAAGGCCTTTGTCATTTTTCCCGGAGGATATGGCACACTCGACGAGCTTTTTGAAAGTTTGACGTTAATCCAGACCAAACGGATCGAAACATTTCCGGTCATTCTGGTGGGTTCTCACTACTGGAAGGGCCTGCTCGATTGGCTTAAGCACACGGTCGCAGTGGAAAGAAACATTGACCCGAAAGACCTCAATATGTTCACCGTGGTCGATACGGCCGATGAAGTGATCAAAGAGATCAAGGATTTTTATACTAAACAGAATTTTGCGAATTTGATCGATCCTAAAAAATGGTTCAACCCAAAGTCCTAGTCTTACGCACCGCCGGCACCAATTGCGATCGTGAAACGGTTTTCGCTTTTGAAAGCGTGGGCGCTATCGCTGAGCGCGTGCATGTCAATCGTCTTCTGAGCGGGGAAAAGAATCTGCGGGATTATCAGATTCTGGCTATTCCCGGCGGATTCAGTTACGGCGATGACATCATTTCCGGCCGCATTTTGGCGAATGAGCTTCGGTTGCGGTTGGGAGATGAGTTAAAACGCTTTATTATCGACGGAAAATTGATTATTGGCATTTGCAATGGCTTCCAGATTTTAGCGCGGGCGGGGATTTTGCCGGGGCGGAGTCATAAAAATGGCGATCCGGAATTTATCCAAAGTGTCACATTGACGCACAATGATTCCGGAAAATTCGAAGACCGCTGGGTTCACCTTAAGCCCGACGGACATTCGGTCTGGACCCAGGGCATGACCGATGTTATTTATTTACCCGTGGCGCATGCGGAAGGAAAATTTGTTCCGGCCGACGATAAAGTTTTAAAATATTTGATAGATAATGGTCAAGTTGTCTTGCGTTATTGTGATGAAAAGGGAGAACAACCGGTTTATCCGCAAAATCCCAATAATGCCGTCGATAACATTGCCGGGATCACGGATTCGACGGGCCGGGTGTTAGGATTGATGCCGCATCCCGAACGTCATTTTCTTTCGATCCAGCATCCCTCTTGGACACGCCGGGGAATGAAGGAAAAGCGGGGTCAGGGCGCAAAGATTTTTGAAAACGGCGTTGAGTATGTGAAGAAACAGCTGATATGAAAAAGGGTTTAACATATAAAGACAGTGGTGTGGATATCGATCAGGCGAACCGTTTTGTCGACGGAATAGGTGCTTTGGTAAAATCGACTATGATCAAAGGCGCCTTGAGCCGCAAAGGTTCCTTTGGCGGACTTTTTGAGTTGAAGGGAAAATATCAAAAGCCCGTTTTGGTGTCTTCGACGGACGGGGTGGGGACCAAACTTTTGCTGGCGATGGGAGCTCATAAACATGACACCGTAGGAATTGATTTGGTCGCGATGAATGTCAATGATGTGTTGTGCGTGGGAGCTAAGCCTTTGTTTTTTTTGGATTATATCGCCTGTGGGAAAGTGAAGCCGGAAGTTTTGCATGAGGTGATCAAAGGTGTGACCGAAGGATGCCGTCAAGCGGGCTGCACTTTGATTGGCGGCGAGACCGCAGAAATGCCCGGCCTTTATAAAGAAGATGAATATGATTTGGCTGGATTTACAGTTGGCGTTGTTGAAAAAAAGTACATCATTGACGGATCGAAAATCAAAAATGGCGATGCGGTGATCGGTTTGGCTTCCAGCGGTCTGCATTCCAATGGTTATAGTTTGGCGCGGAAAGCTCTTTCGGCACAGGAGCAAAAGACATGGGCTCAAGACCTTTTGACACCGACGAGGATTTATGTCAAGCCGGTCTTGGCGGTTTTAGCAAAACAGCGGATTCATGGGATCGCGCATGTCACGGGCGGTGCATTTTATGAAAAGATGACAAAAATCTTGCCGGCCGGAAAATGTTTTCAGATCCGCCGCGACAGTTGGCCGGTGCCGGAAATCTTTCAAAAAATCCAAAAAAAGGGTAAAATAGCCGATTCCGAAATGTTTCGGACATTCAATATGGGAATCGGCATGGTCCTTATCACCCCGCCGCAAAATATTAGCAAGGTAAGAGCGATTTTAAAAAAACAGGGTGTAAAAAATTTTGTGATAGGCGAAGTGGTCAAGGATGTTTCGCAAAAAATAAAATTTGTATAAATTTATGGAAAAGAAATTAAAAGTCTTGCTGATTGGCTCCGGGGGCCGTGAACATGCCCTGGCGTGGAAATTAAAACAGAGCCCGCTCTTGGAGAAATTGTATTGTTGCCCGGGCAATCCGGGGATTGCGACGCTTGCGGAGTGTGTGAATATTCAGAGTGATGACATCGCCGGTTTATTAAAATTTGCCAAGAAAGAAAAGATCGGCCTGACGGTCGTAGGCCCGGAAGCGCCATTGACGGCCGGTATTGTCGATCAATTTGAAAAAGCCGGATTTAAAATCTTTGGTCCGAGTAAAGCGGCGGCCCAATTGGAAGGTAGTAAGGTCTTTTCTAAAGAATTTATGTTACGGTGTAATATACCGACGGCGACCTTCATGCCGTTTGACCGCGTTGAAGACGCTCTGGCTTTTTTGAATCATGCCCAATTTCCTTTAGTCGTTAAAGCTGACGGACTGGCCGCGGGTAAAGGGGTTGTCATCTGTCAAACATTGGAAGAAGCGTCGCTGGCCATCAACCAAATCATGACAGAAAGAATTTTTGCGCAAGCCGGGGCAACGGTTGTGATTGAAGATTTCTTAGCCGGCGAAGAAGTATCGATTTTGGCGATTTGCGACGGGGAAAATTATTTGCTTCTTGAATCGGCCCAGGACCATAAGCGTATTTTCGACGATGATTTAGGACCGAACACCGGAGGCATGGGTGCGTATTCACCGGCGCCCATCGTTACGGAAACGCTTTTACGAAAAATAGAAGCGCGGGTGATTGAGCCGACCATCCGCGGTATGGCCCGCGAAGGAATTCCTTTTAAAGGTGTGCTGTATGCCGGATTGATGATCACACCCCAGGGGCCGCAAGTTTTAGAATACAATGTCCGATTCGGCGATCCCGAAACGCAGGCGGTATTGCCTCGTTTGAAAAATGATCTTTTAGAAATGATACTGGCCAGCTGTGAAGGACGATTGAATGAAATTCAGCTGAAGTGGGACAAGCAAGCCTGCGTTTGTGTCGTGATGAGTTCCGGGGGTTATCCCGGGAAATATGAAACGGGTTTTGAAATCAAAGGGTTGGATATGGCCGAAGCCGAGAACGACACCGCGGTTTTTCATGCGGGAACAAAGAAAGAAGACAACAGTATTATTACGGCCGGAGGACGGGTTTTGAGTGTGGTCAGTTTGGGAGCCACTATTAAAGATGCGATTAAAAAAGTTTATCTTGCTGTAGAAAAAATTAAATTTGATCACATGTTTTTCCGCCGCGATATTGGGGCCAAGGCCCTAAAGAAGAATAATTTAAAATCTGTCGATGTTGTTGGACGTTAAAGCACAGGGGGCGCGCAGGATTTTTTTGTCCGGAAGAAAGTAAGGACGCCAGGATCCCAGCGACAAGACCTGATTTGAAAAGGGAGATAAAATGGAGCATATTAAAGTCGCCATCATGATGGGCAGTAAAAGCGATCTTCCGACGATGGAAGAGGGGGCAAGAATTTTAAAAGATTTCGGGGTGGGTTATGAGATCAAGGTCCTATCAGCTCACCGCACACCGCGCGAAACCGCGGCGTATGCTGAAAGCGCCAAAGCCAAAGGCATTCAAGTGATCATTTGCGGAGCGGGCGGGTCAGCCGCTTTAGCGGGCGTTGTTGCGGCCCATACCAATTTGCCGGTACTGGGTGTTCCGATTGAATCTGTTCTGGACGGTTTGGATTCCTTGCTCTCAACGGTGCAAATGCCGCCGGGCGTTCCCGTCGGAGCTTTGGCGATCGGAAAGCCTGGCGCCAAGAACGCGGCCTTGTTGGCTTTGCGTATTCTGGGTGTGGCCGATGAAACCATCGCCAAAAAGCTCGATGCTTTTTCCGAGGATCAACGAAAGAAGATTTTGGAAGGATAGAAGGGAAAGAAAATTACGTGGATCAAGTGGCGCAGGGAAGATTGGGGAATAACAAGGTGAAATGAGACTTTAGAGAGCGATCGTGTGAAAACGCAAATTATTAAAATCAATCCCGAGTTTCCGGAAATGGACCGCATTGCCCGTTGCGCGGCGATCATCCGCAATGGCGGGTTGGTTGTTTTTCCGACGGAGACAGTTTACGGAATTGCCGCGGACTTTAATAATCCCAAAGCCATGGCCCGATTGCGGGAAGTCAAAAGGCGCGACGGCGACAAACCCTTTTCGATCCATATTTCGCAAAAAGGACTTTTGCCCAATTATACGCCGACGAAATCACCTGAGGTTTATAAGCTGATCGATGAATGCTGGCCGGGTCCGCTGACCGTCGTGGTTCCTTCGTTTGAAGAAGGCCGGACGATCGGGGTCCGCATTCCGCAACATAAAATCGCGTTGAATTTAGTGCAGGAATCGCAATGTACGGTCGCGGCCCCGTCGGCTAATTTTGCTGGCAATAATCCGCCTTCCACATGCGCCGCGGCTCTCAACGATCTTGATGGACTCGTCGATATCGCCATCGACGGCGGAGAGGCCCAATTTGGTTTGGCCTCATCGGTCATTGATTTTACCCAAGATAAGCCGGTGATTCTGCGGCAAGGCCCCATCACCCAGGCGGATGTTGACCGGATCACCCAAAAAAAGCTGGTGTTGTTTGTTTGTACCGGAAACAGTTGCCGTTCGGTCATGGCGGAATATCTTTTAAAAGATATGCTGAAGGGAAAAGGGAATGTTGATGTGACGTCGGCCGGGACTGCGGTTTATTTTCACACCACCGCCAGTTCCGAGACCCTGAGTGTTTTGAAAAAAGAAGGGATCGACGCCTCCCGGCATCAATCGCAGCCGATCAACAGTATTCTTTTGCGCAAATCCGATTTGATTCTGGTCATGACGCGCAGCCACCGTCAACAGGTCTTGGAACGCGTCCCCGCTGTTGAGAAAAGAGTGTATCAATTGCGGGAGTTTTTGCAGGAACGGCCGGGTTACGACGGAGAATTAGACATTCCTGATCCCATGGGAAAATCTTTTGAAACATACGAAGAATGTGCGTCGATGATCAAGGCCGCGGTAGCGAAGTTGGTCAATCTTTTATAAAAGTTAAAAGGGACATTGATGAAAATTTTTATCGGCGGTGATCATCGCGGGTTTGAACTGAAAGCCAAAATTATTCCTCTCTTAAAAAGGCTCGGCCACACTGTCGTCGATATCGGATCATTCGCGCCGGGGGTCATGTGCGATTATCCGCCTATTTCTGAAAAAGTGGCCGAACAGGTTGTAAAAACCAAGGGAAGCCGCGGGATCCTTGCCTGTATGACGGGAATAGGACATTCGATTGCCGCAAACAAGGTGGTCGGCGCGTATGCGGCATTGTGCTATTCTAAAGAAGCTGCTATTTTGTCCCGCCAGCATAATAACGCGAATATTTTGGTTCTGGGCGCCAAGTTTACTCATGACAATGATATTGAAGACATCGTGAAATTTTGGCTGGTGACGGAATTTGAAGGCGGCCGGCATTTGCGCCGGGTGAAACAAATCAAAGCCATTGAAAAAAGACATTTGTAAGCTTGGGTGACGCGCCGGGAAATATTCTGCCGCCCGCAGCGTCGGGACCCATCAGAAAGAGAGACGTTATGGATTTAAAACATAGGGATCCGGAAATTTTTAAAGCGATTGAAAACGAACTCGCTCGCCAGCGCAATAATTTGGAATTGATTGCTTCCGAGAATATTGTTTCACAAGCTGTACTCCAAGCGCAAGGATCGATTCTGACCAATAAATATGCGGAAGGTTATCCCGGCCGGCGCTGGTACGGCGGATGCGAATTTGTCGACGTGGCTGAACAATTGGCGATCGATCGCGCCAAACAAATTTTTGGTGCCGAGCACGTTAATGTTCAGCCCCATTCTGGTTCGCAGGCCAATAATGCCGTGTACAATGTTGCGGCCAATCCGGGTGATACGGTTTTAGGTTTGGACTTGGCGT
This sequence comes from Candidatus Omnitrophota bacterium, assembly GCA_031423615.1. Lineage (GTDB taxonomy): Bacteria > Omnitrophota > Gorgyraeia > Zapsychrales > JANLHA01 > JADLGJ01. The sequence goes on along the minus strand of JANPFV010000082.1, from coordinate 31,663 downwards.
GCGGGGGGCATTTGACCCATGGGCATAAAATGAATTTTTCCGGCAAGACTTACAACATGGTCGCTTACAAGGTCGATCCCAAAACAGAAATGATCGACATGAATGAAGTCGCGGCGTTGGCCAAAGAGCATAGGCCGAAAATGATCATTGCCGGCGCGTCCGCCTATTCGCGGACATGGGATTTTAAAAAGTTTCGGGAGATTTGTGATTCCGTGGGAGCCTATCTTTTTGTAGATATGGCCCATTTTGCGGGTTTGGTTGCGGCCGGCCTGCATCCTAACCCCGTGCCCTACGCCGAATTTGTCACTACGACGACGCACAAAACCTTGCGTGGTCCGCGCGGCGGAATGATTCTTTGTCGGGCCGAATTCGCCAAAAAGATTGACACCAATGTTTTTCCCGGCCTTCAGGGCGGTCCTTTAATGCATGTGATCGCGGCCAAAGCGGTTTCTTTTAAAGAAGCGTTACAACCTGAATTTAAGGAGTACCAAGCGCAGATTTTAAAGAATTGCCGGACGCTTGCGGCGGAATTGGGAAAACGGGGTTTTCGCATCGTCACCGGCGGGACCGACAACCATCTTTTTATGGTCGACCTTCGTCCCAAAAATGTCACCGGAAAGGATGCGTCGGAGATTCTCGATAAAGTGAATATCACCGTCAATAAAAACTTGATCCCCTTTGATCCGGCCAGCCCCATGGTGACCAGCGGGATCCGGATCGGCACCCCGGCGTTGACGACGCGCGGAATGAAAGAAGCGCAAATGGAGGACGTGGCGAAGTTGATTGACGGGGCGATTGTCAATCATGCAAATGAGGACAAGTTAAAGGAGGTCAAACAGGTCGTTTTAGAATTGACCAAGGCCTTCCCGTTGTATCCGAATCTCTAGATTGGATTTTTATTTATGAAATGTCCTTCCTGCCACTATAAAGAAACAAAGGTCGTTGATTCGCGTTTGAGCGCGGAAGGAAAGTCCATCCGCCGCCGACGAGAATGTTTGAAATGCAAGAAACGTTTTACCACATACGAATATATCGAGCAAGTGCCTTTGATGGTGATCAAGCGCGACAATCGCCGTCAGCCGTTTGACCGTACAAAGATTATTTCCGGCCTTGTCAAGGCGTGCGAAAAGCGGCCGATCAGTGTCGACAAGATTGAGCAGATGACGTCGGAAATTGAAAGGATCCTGCAAAAGAAATATGAACGGGAAGTCAGTGCTACGGCCATCGGCGAGATCATTATGGAGAAATTGGCTTCGCTGGACGAAGTCGCTTATGTGCGCTTCGCATCGGTTTACCGACAATTTCGCGACGTCAATCAGTTTATGAATGAATTAAAAGTTATTCTGGAGCGAGAAAAATCCTCCTTAAAGAAAAAGGGAGTGTAAGGATATGATCCAAGTCGAACTGAGTAAGATTATCATTGATGAAAAACGTCAGGACCAGATCATCGTTCTCAGGGAAAAAAACGGCGAGCGCCAGTTCCCGATCGTTATCGGTTTTTTAGAGGCTTCCAGTATAAAAATGAAATTGTCCAATGTGGAAACCCCCCGCCCTTTGACGCACGATCTTTTGTACCTGACCATCGAAAGCCTGGGTGCGAAAGTCGATCAACTGGTCATCGATAAACTTGTCAACAGCACGTTTCATGCCAAGGTCCTCTTAAAAACCGCTGACGGTAAAATCAAAACCGTCGATGCTCGGCCTTCCGACGGTGTAGCCTTGGCCGTGCGCGCCCGTGCTCCCATTTTTGTGGATGAGGAAGTTTTAAAGAAGGCCTCAATCTTTAGTGCCGCGGAATAATCTTTTCCATGCCCACTCTGGCTGAATATCCGTTTTTGGTTTCTTTGCAAAAATTGAGCCGACAGAAAAACATGGATCTTTTTCTTGTGGGCGGTTTTTTGCGCGATGCCCTTTTGGGTAAAAACGGAAATGATTTTGACTTCGCGATGGCTAAAGATGCACTGTCCTTTTCGCGGACGTTTGCCAAACAGATCAAAGGCGCCTTTGTCGTCCTGGACAAAGAACGCGGGTGCGCCCGAGTGGTCAAAAAACAGGGCGATAAAATTGAGACCTATGATTTTGCCGACTTTCGCGCTGCGACGCTCAAAGCCGATATTTCTCACCGCGACTTTACCATCAATACCCTTGCTGTAAAGCTCAACGATCTTATCCTCACCGATGATTTTGCAACATCCATCACCGATTTTCTCGGCGGAACCAAGGATCTTAAGGCCAAACGTTTGAAGATGGTTTCGACGAAAACATTTAAGGAAGACCCTTTGCGCTTGATGCGAGCCTACAGCTTGCGGGCGCAACTGGGATTTAATATCGAACCCAAGACTTTGGCCCAGATCAAGAAAGATAAAGATTTATTACGCAAAGTCGCCCGCGAACGCATCCTCGAAGAATTGTTTAAAGTTTTACAATCTTCGGCGGCGGCCGAAAATCTGGCGGCTATGGACACAATGGGTTTGCTAGAAAAAGTCATTCCCCAGATTACCGTTATGTACCGGGTGACCCAGGGGGGCTATCACCATTTGGATGTTTGGCCGCATTCTTTGGAAACGGTCAAACAACTGGAAGGGGTTTTTGATCAATATCAAGATGACCCGGATGTTGTTGAGTATCTCAATGAGAGTTTGGCCGGAGGTCGTACCCGGCGGGGAATTCTTAAACTGGCCGCCTTGCTTCATGATATCGGGAAACCTCAGACCCGGAAAAAAGAAAAAGACCGGATGTCCTTTCATGGGCATGAGCATGTCGGCCAAGACATTGTGCACTCCGTGGCCAAATTGCTTTTGCTGTCGGGCCGGGAACGAATGATTCTTGAAAATGCGGTGTTATGGCATTTGCGCCCGGGGTATCTGGCCAATTTTAAAAATCCCAGTGAGCGGGCGATTTTCCGTTATTTTCGTGATACCAAGGATGAGGCCGCGTCTATCGCGCTTTTGTCCATAGCCGACCAACGCTCCACCCGCGGACCTTTGTCAACTAAGATAGACGAGAAACATCATGAAGAGGTGTGCGTGGGCTTGGTAAAAAAGTTTTTTGCGTTGAAGAAGGAAAAGCCTTTTGTTTGTCTTATCAACGGGCATGATGTGATCAAGAAATTGAAAATCAAACCCGGACCGATTTTTGGTAAAATCCTTCAAGAGGTGCAGGAGGCCCAGGCTACGGGTCAGATCACAAGCAAATCTGAGGCTTTGGCGTTGGCCAGAAGGATCGCAGAGAAAGTTTAAACGGGAGGCCCTATGACAGAAAAAGTAAAGCGGGGAATTTTAGAACTGAATAAGTTTCAACTGCGGGTCCTAAAACCTTTTTATGTCGCGTGTTTGCTGACCGTGGTTTTTTTCGTGGCTATGTGTTACGCGATTTTCTTTTTCCCGCAAAGTTCGACGGTCGAAAGCATTCTTTTGACCGAGTGCCCGGGCCGCAATTCGCTGTTTTTAATTCTGGCCAACGCCGGTGCGGTGGTTTTAAGCCTGATCGCTATCGTTTTGGTCAACCATCAGGTCAAAGATTCCTTTCCCGCCGTGGGAGCGGATGTTTCCTCAGGGAAAATTATTGTAAAAAAAGAGAAAGTGATCCTTCCCAGCGTGCTGGCCGGATTGGCCTTGTTTTTCTCCGTCGGTGTGGCTTTCTTGTTTGCCTATCAATACTTTGGAATGCGGGATTATGCTCCGGATTCCCGAATTACCGGCCAAAGTATTGACCCGCAAAAAATTCTTATCATCCTGGCTGGAATGGCGGTTATTTTTGCGATTTTTGTGCTGTTTTATTGGGCTTATAAAATCAGCAACAAAGTCCTGGGCCCTTATGAGCGTGTGCTGCGGGATTTAGATAAAGTTATCGACGGGAGATCCGGCAAAGCCCTTACGGTCCGGCAGGGAGATGATATGTTTGCGGAATTGATTGCGCGGATCAATGTTTTGATCAAACAACGTAAACCTTGAAGAAATGTTAATCCAATCGACGCAATTTAAAATTATCAAAGGCGATTTTCAAAAAATATCGCGAGACCCGGATTTTATCGCCACAAAATTCCCCAGCTGTCCGACGGAGCTTTCAGTTCGTAAAACTTTTCGCAATGTTTTTAACACGGCGAAAAGAGGGAAAAGAATTAAAGTGGTTTTTTTTGTGAGCAATCTAAAAGATTTTCCGGCTGTGGGTGTTGCCAAAATCGTTTCGCAGGAGATTTTGCGCTTTTGTCGCGCTTTCCCCGGCGTTTTAAAGGAAATGGTTTTAGCTGTCGAGGATAAAAAGACTTTTATTTTATTTAAAAAGCAGGTGTACAGTTACCTTCATCATGTGCAGGAAAGTTTAGGTTGCGGTCCTTATGTTACGGTGGACATGATCATTGCCTATCGCGGCGGTATTGTGGTCATTGAGCGGACCAATCCTCCCTATGGATTGGCGTTGCCCGGAGGCTTTGTCGATAGGGGAGAAACCTTGGAGAGCGCAGCCATCCGGGAAGCCAAGGAAGAGACCAATTTAAAATTAGAAAACTTAAGACAATTCCATGCTTATTCCGATCCGCGGCGGGACCCGCGCTTTCAAACCATTTCCATGGTTTTTACCGCGCAAGGAAAAGGGGTGTTGCGTTCGGGTGATGACGCCCAAGGCGCGCGCGTCATTTCTCTCAATGAGATTCGGGATTGTAATTTTGCATTTGATCATAAGGACATTCTTTGTGATTATTTAAACTTTCGGGGGAGAAAGAGGGCGGCTAAATGAAAAACACTTCCCTGTTAAAAGAACGTGTGGCTGTTGTGACGGGCAGTAACCGCGGCATTGGGTTGGAGATTTGTCGGCAATTGGCCGCGAAGGGGATGTTGGTCATTTTATCCTGCCGTGACAAAGCCCAAGGCTTGGCGGCCGCTGAAAAATTACAAAAGCAGGAATTGGCTGTGCGTTTTCACGAGCTGGACGTCGATCATGCGGGGAGCATCATGCAATTGGCCGAGTTTGTCGAAAAAGAATTTGGCCGTTGTGACATTCTCGTTAACAATGCCGGTATTTTTCCCGATTCTCTTTCCGGGAATGCGAGCGGTGAGACGGATTCCAGCGCCCTGCATGTCAAGATTGAAACCATCAATAAAGCTTTGACGACCAATGTCTACGGTCCCTTATTAATGTGCCAGGCTCTTATTCCGCTCATGAAGAAAAATAATTACGGCCGCATTGTCAATGTGTCCAGCGGCCTGGGCCAGCTGACCGATATGCAGGGCGGTTATCCCGCCTATCGATTGTCAAAAACCGCGCTGAATGTTTTAACGCGGATGTTTTCTCACGAGTTAAAGGAGTTTAATATTCTCGTTAATAGTATGTCTCCGGGTTGGGTCAAGACTCAGATGGGAGGTCCGCAAGCTCCTTTAAGTGTCGAAGAAGGAGCAGACACCGCGATTTGGCTGGCCACAGCGCCGGACAGTGGCCCGACGGGAAAGTTTTTCAAAGAACGGAAAGAAATGGCATGGTAACGCGACTGTATAAGACGGCCCAAAAAGTCCTCAGTGTGAGTCATAAGGCGCAGGAATTTCTCAATGGTTTGACGGCTAACTCCCTGGATAAACCGCAAAATGCTTTTGTCAATATTCATGGCCGCATTATTGCGACCTTTAATCAAATCAAGGTCAGCGATGATAAATTTTTTCTTGTTGTTGAGCAAAATTTTGTGCAAGCCGTCTATGACCATGTGAATCGTTATGCCCGTTTGAGCGGGACCCTCATTGAAGAGGAAAAATTGTTGGTCTATTTTGACCTTGAAGGGGGGTATGCTCCTCAATCCGGGGAATGGGTTATCCCGCAGAAACAGGGACAGCTTGTTTTGACGACAGCGGATTTTCCCGTTGGCGTTTCCGGGGAAGAGTTTACTTTGTTTCGTCTGAAATACAATATTCCTCTTTTGGGCATCGACTATAAAGATGAAATGCTCCTCAATGTGAGCGAAGAGGATTTTGTGTCTTACACAAAGGGATGTTTTCTGGGCCAAGAGCCGATTGCCAAAGTCCATCATCGTTCCAGGCCATCATGGGTTTTGACCGTGAAATATGAAGACGAATGTTCGGTAGAAGAAAAGGCCAAGATGACATCGCAAATCACCGATCCCGCGACGGGACGGCGGTTAGGATTTGTTTTTACCGCCAATAACAAGATTGACAAATCCTGATCAACCCTTTATCGTATTTAAGGATCAATCAACAGGAAACGGAGAATTTCAGCGATGGATATCCGCACAAAATCAGTCCATACGGGCATTTATAAGGACAGCAGTTATAACTCGGTGACGACACCGATTTATCCTACATCCACATTTGCTTTTGACGCTTTAGGAAAAAATAAAGGTTATGATTATACCCGCAGCGGCAATCCGACGCGGGCCGCGCTAGAGGAAAATATTGCTAGCTTAGAAAACGGCCTCGGCTGTTCGGCGACCGCAACCGGTATGGCCGCGATCACGGCCGCGCTGTTTTTATGCAAAGCCGGCGATCATATTGTGACCGGCGATGACATTTATGGTGGGACATACCGGCTGTTTAACAAAGTTTTGCCCGACATGGGGCTGTCTTTTTCTTTCGTAAATATGCGGGACCTTAAGAAAGTGAAGGCCGCGATCACGCCCAAGACGAAAATGGTATGGATTGAAACACCGTCTAATCCGCTGTTAAATATTATTGATCTCGACGCGGTCATTAAGCTGGCCCATGCCAAAAAGATTTTAACGGCCGTCGACAATACTTTTTTGTCTCCTTATTTTCAGCGGCCCTTTGATTTTGGCGCGGACTTGGTCGTCCACTCGACGACAAAGTATATCAATGGTCACAGCGATGTCGTGGGCGGCGCGATCGTTTACAAGGACAAAGCTCTGGGAGAGAGAGTCCGTTATCTGGTTAATGCTTTGGGTGTTTCCGAATCTCCCTTTGATGCGTGGCTGGTTTTACGCGGCGTTAAAACCATCAGCTACCGAATGGAGGCTCATCAGGCGAACGCTCTCTCTATTGCCAAATTTCTTGAGGGGCACAAGAATGTGAAGAAAGTTTATTATCCGGGCCTGGCCAGTCATCCTCAGCGAGACTTGATTCGCAAGCAGATGAAGGGTTTTGGCGGAATGCTCGCTTTCGAATTAGACACGAAAAAAGTCCCGCTCGCTCGATTTTTCGCCCAGTTGAAACTTTTTTCTCTGGCCGAATCTTTGGGTGGGGTGGAATCCTTGATCGAACATCCCTGGTCCATGAGCCATTCCTCGATGGGTGTCGAAGGCCTTAAGGCTTCGGGCATTACCCAACAGACCATCCGGGTTTCCGTCGGGATTGAAGATTACAAAGATCTTGTTGATGATCTCCATAGGGCTTTGAGTGCTCCGCGATAGTTTTGCGGAAACCCTTGACCCAGCCAGCGATGTTTTAAAGTATTCCCTGTCATCCTCGCAATCTTTTGACGGGCATACATCCTCCTCGATTTCCGCTTTCGCGGAATGACAATTTGACACCCCATACGAAAGGCCCGCAAATTCCCATAGATAAAGTGCCTCGTTTTTGTTAATATGTCTGCATGAATAAATCTTTTTTGCGTTCTTCCCATGTTTTTAATGTTTTTTTGATTTGCGGGTTTTGCTTCTTCTGCGGTTTTGCTTCCATCAGCGATATCGAGACGGCGATTATCGAAAAAGATTACAAAACGTCGAAAGTCTTGGCGGAAAAGTTTATTGCCCGCAAGTCCACTTCTGATGAAACCAACCAAGCCCGATATTATTTAGGGATCAGTGAATTGGGGCTGGCCCATTATTCAGCCGCACGCGCCGCTTTCAAGCGGGTCATGCGCGCCACCTCGTCGGACAGCCTCTATGAAAAGGCGTGGCTGGGTGTTATCGATTCCTTGGGAATGGAACAAGATTTCTCTGAAGATTTGAAACAGGCGGAGCAGTTTTTGATGAAGCGGCCTGATTCGGAATTCCTCAGCGTTATTTATCTGAAGTTGGGGCGTGCTCATCTCAAACTGTCCCACTGGGAAAAGGCCCAGGACTATTTGAATAAAGTGGTCCATGATTTTCCAAAAAGTTTGGAAGCCCACACCGCGCAGCAGCTCTTAGAAGAAAAAAGATATTTTGCCATCCAGGTGGGTTCCTTTCTCGATCAGAGTAGGGCGACCGCCTTGGTTGAAGAATTAAAAGGGAAAGGGGAATATGCCTACCTTGTAGAAACGCAAGATCACGAAGGCCGTGTTTTTTACCGCGTCCGTGTGGGAGAATTAAAAAATCTTCACGAGGCCAATACGATGCAAAAGCGGTTGAGTAACCAAGGTTATCCTACCCATATCTATCCTTGACATCGCCGGTTTCACAAAAAATAATATTTATTGTTGGCGCAACCGGCGCCGGTAAAACCGACATTGCTTTAAAATTGGCGGCCCAGTGGCCTTGCGAGATTCTTTCCTGTGATTCGATGCAGGTGTATCGGGAAATTTCGATTGCCAGCAGTAAACCGTCGCTTCAGGAACGCCAGCAAGTTTCCCACCATTTGCTCGATGTGGTTTCCGTCGAAGAAAAATTTGATGTGGCGGTTTTTAATAAAATGGCCAGAGGCCTTGTTGAACAGATTTTAAAAGACAAGAAAATTCCTTTGATCGTCGGGGGGAGCGGAATGTATGTGCAGGTTTTATTGGACGGGATTTTTGAAGGAAGCATCCCCAATACGCTCGTGCGGCAAAATCTGGAGGCCCGCGCAAAAAAAGAGGGCGCCGCTGTTTTGTATGAAGAGTTAAAGATAACCGATCCGGACGCGGCGGCCAAAATCCATGTCCACGATGTGCGGCGGACCATCCGCGCTTTAGAAGTTTTCCAAACAACCCAGACACCCCTTTCGAAGCTGCAGAAAAATTGTTCGGGCCTGTGGAACAAATATTCCGTGACCGTGTTCGGAATTGAAAGGGAACGCGAGGAACTTTATGAACGGATCAATGCCCGGGTAGAAAAGATGTTTGCCGAGGGGATCATCGATGAAGTCAAAGCCATTGAGGACCGCAATATCAGCTTGACGGCTCGCCGGATCATCGGGGTCAGGGAAATTTTAGCCCATTTGAAGGGTGAGGGTGATCTTAACGAAGTCAAAGAATTGATAAAAATGAACACGCGGCGATTTGCCAAACGACAGCTGACCTGGTTCCGCAAAGATAAGCGCATTCATTGGATCGCGGTCCGTAAGGATGAAAGCTCGTCGGCCGTGGCCGCAAAAATATTAGGAGAAATAAAAAATTTATGAAGGCCGCAGAAAAAATTTTATTGGTTATTATCCAGATCAAGACCCAACGGAATAATTGGACCTTTGATGATTTGGCCGGCGAAATGAAAGAATTGGTCAATGCGTGTCAGGGGGTTGTTATGGATACAATGTTATGCCGCATTGAGCAGGTCAGTGCCGGGCTTTTTTTAGGCGAAGGCAAGGTCAAAGAGATCGCTGAACTGGCGCAAGCTACGGGAGTGGATACCGTGGTCATGAGTCATGACTTAAAAGGCAGTCAACAGCGCAATCTGGAAGAAGCGATCGGAAAAAAAGTCATCGACCGCACCCAGTTGATTTTAGACATCTTTGCCCGTCGGGCCAAAAGCCAGGAAGGAAAAATGCAGGTCGAATTGGCCCAGCTGGAATATCTGTTGCCCCGTTTGGTTGGACAGGGTGTTGAGATGTCCCGTTTAGGCGGCGGGATCGGCACTATGGGGCCCGGTGAAACCAAGCTGGAGGTTGATCGTCGGCGTATTCGTGAACGCGTAGACCGTTTACGAAAAGATTTACAGGACGTGAGTTCGGATCGCCTCCTTAGACGGAAAAAGCGCCAGGACGATGGCGTCCCGCTGGTTTCGCTGGTGGGCTATACCAATGCGGGAAAATCCACCTTGCTCAATACCTTAACTCAGGCGGGCCAAGTCACTCACGACGGACTTTTTACAACCTTGGATTCTTTGTCTCGTCAGCTTGTTTTACCCAACCATCAGAAAATTGTTCTTTCCGATACCGTCGGATTTTTGCATGAATTACCTCATCATTTGATTGAATCTTTTAAAGCCACCCTCGAAGAAACGGCCAGCGCCGATCTGTTGATTCATGTTCTCGATGTCAGCCATCCCAAATTTCGTAATCTTTATGATTCCGTAAATCAGGTTTTACGTGAACTTGATGCTCAGGAAAAACCCATGATTACGGTTTTGAATAAAATAGATCGTCTTGCCGATAAAAGTTTTTTGGCGGAAATTAAGCTCGCGTTTAAGAATCCAGTGGCCATTTCTGCGCTCAGCGGAGAAAATATTTCCGGCCTTTTGGTGGAAATCGCGGATCAGCTTTCTTCCTTAATGGAAACTATTGAGGTCGCCTTGCCTTTGGACCGCATGGATCTGGTTAATTTGGCGCATAAAGAAGGCCATGTCCATGCCATTGCTTATGACTCCGATGCCGCTCGTCTGTCCGTCTCTTTGCCCAAGAAATTTGCCGGCCTTTTACAAAAATTCAGTTTGCGAAAATGATCTTTTTAAAATCCTCTGGGCGTCAGTTAGTTTATCTAATTATTATTATTAAAATTTGTTGACAATATAATTTGATAATGGTATATTTTCTATCAGATAAGCGAGGCAGAGATATGAAAAAAGAAACCCCGCAGAATTTTAGCGTCAACATTGATCCCTTAGCGCCGGTTTATGTGATTAGTGTGGTCAGTACGATTGTCAGTATTCCGATCTGGACTTTACGCAAGTTGGATGATATGGATGTGGTCAAGCCGCAGCGCATAGGAAAAAAGACGCGCTGTTATTCGCAAAAGCAAGTGGAACTTTTAAACTATGTCCATTATTTAATGGAAAAGAAGCGGGTCAATATCAGCGGAATCAAAATGATTTTGCAGATTGAAAAAAGAGAATAATTTTTTTTATCAAATAATTAGCAGTAGACTGCTATGAGTGCCAAATTAAACATCATTAACAAGGAGGTTGGTATGAGATTCCTAAACTGCAATGCTCACAATGGAAATTCCGATTGGAATCAAGCCCTTTGGGGTTTGGCCCTCCCGCAAGGTGAGAGTCCCTTTTTGGCGGTTGATATTAAGGAAGATGAAAAAAATATCACGGTCAAAGCGGACCTGCCCGGTTTGAAGAAGGAGCAACTTCACGTTTCAATCGATAATGATGTCCTCATCATTCGCGGGGAACGTAAAAGTGAAAATCAAGAAAAAGAAAAGTTCTATTCCCGGGTGGAACGTTTTGTGGGCGTTACCGAGCGGCGTTTCGAGCTGGGAACAAGTATTGACCAAACCAAGGTCACCGCGAGTTATAAGGATGGAGTTTTGGAATTGGTTCTTCCCAAAGCGGAATCCAGCAAACCGCGCAAAATAGAAATCAGCGAATAAATCCATTAACCGATTATGGCCGCCGGTGGTAAGATACTGCCGGCGGTCGCGGGACAATAAAATTTTTTAAAAGACACGCTGTGAAAGTTTTGCTGATCCGATCAGTTCTTTTGAGGCGAATAGCGCCATAGAGGCGCAAAACAAATGAGCCTCAAAAGGACTGGTCGAATCAGCAAGGACCAATCCTAACGATAGATCAAAACTTGCACACGGCGTTAAAAAGGATCTTATGAAATTCGATAAATTCACCGTCAAAAGTCAGGAAGCGATCCAGAACGCCATGCAGATCGCGCAAGAGCACAATCATCAGCAAATTGACGCCGTCCACCTTTCGCAGGCTTTATTAAAAGATGAGCAGGGTCTCGTTGTCCCCATTCTTGACCAAGTCGGGGTGCCGGCGCAGCCGCTTTTGAATCTGCTCGACGATGAACTTCGAAAAATCCCGCAAGTTGAAGGCCAGGCCCCTTTTCTTTCCGGTCGTTTGAACAAAATCTTGACCGATTCCCAGAAGATCGCCTCAGACATGAAGGATGATTTTACTTCTCAGGAGCATATTCTCCTTGCGCTTTACCGTGACCGGGACACGACGATCAGCAAGGAATTGCGTCGCCAGGGCATTGAAGAAGAAAGTGTATTAAAGATTTTAAAGAATATACGCGGCGGCCAGAATGTGACCGACGCTAACGCCGAAGGAAAATATCAGGCCCTGCAAAAGTATAGCCGGGATCTTACGGACTTGGCCAGCAAGGGGAAATTGGATCCGGTGATTGGCCGCGACGAGGAAATTCGCCGCGTCATTCAGGTCCTTTCCCGGCGCACAAAGAATAATCCCGTTTTAATCGGCGAACCGGGCGTTGGAAAGACGGCGATTGCGGAAGGTTTGGCTTTGCGTATTTTTTCCGGAGATGTGCCCGAAGGCCTTAAAAATAAAAAAGTCATGTCCTTGGATATGGGAGCGTTGGTCGCCGGAGCCAAGTTCCGCGGGGAATTCGAAGAACGTCTCAAGGCGGTCTTAAAAGAGATTGAATCCAAATCCGGCGAAGTCATTTTATTTATCGATGAACTGCACACCATCGTCGGCGCCGGTGCCGCCGAAGGGTCAATGGATGCTTCCAATCTTCTTAAGCCGGCTTTGGCCCGCGGGGCATTGCACTGTATCGGGGCGACCACACTTGATGAATACCGCAAGCATATTGAAAAAGATTCGGCCTTGGAACGGCGTTTCCAACCCGTCATGGTTAATGAGCCGAGCGTTGAAGACACGATTGCCATTTTACGCGGCCTCAAAGAGCGTTATGAGGTCCACCATGGCGTGCGTATTCAGGATTCGGCCTTGATTGCGGCGGCCACAATGTCGCATCGCTACATTACCGAACGCTTTCTTCCCGACAAAGCCATTGATTTGATCGACGAGGCCGCTTCACGTCTGCGCATTGAAATCGACAGTATGCCGCAAGAACTGGATATCAATGAACGCCGCATTCGCCAGCTGGAAATTGAGCGTCAGGCGTTGAACAAAGAAAAGGACGAAGGTTCGCGGGATCGGTTAAAGAAGTTGGAGAGCGAACTGGAAAGTTTGAAGACGGAAAACAAGAAACTGCGCCTGCGCTGGCAAGGTGAGAAAGATGTCATTAATAAGATCCGTGCCATTAAGTCCCAGATCGAATCTTTAAAACTGGAAGAAGCCAAGGCGGAAAAGATCGGGAATTTAGGGCGTGTCGCTGAAATCCGTTACGGTCTTTTAGTGGATTTGGAAAAAGACTTGGTCGCCCAGAATAAAGAATTGAACCGTTTGCAAAAAGAAGGCCTTCTGCTTAAGGAGGAAGTTGATGATCAGGACATTGCCGAAATTGTTTCCAAATGGACGCGCATCCCGATCACCAAATTGCTGGAAGGCGAAACGGAAAAACTCATCAGTATTGAAAAAGTTTTGAAAGAAAGGGTCGTCGGACAGGATGAAGCCATCGACTTGATAGCTTGCGCTATTCGCCGTTCGCGGGCGGGTCTGAGTAATCCCAATCGTCCTATCGGGACTTTTCTTTTTGTGGGTCCCACGGGTGTAGGAAAGACCGAGCTGGCAAAATCCCTGGCCTGGTTTTTGTTCGATAACGCCGATGCGGTGATTCGCATTGACATGAGCGAATATATGGAAAAACACAGCGTCTCGCGTTTGATCGGCGCGCCTCCGGGTTATGTGGGGTATGAAGAGGGCGGTCAGTTGACGGAAGCGGTGCGTCGACGGCCCTACGCGGTCATTTTGTTTGATGAAATCGAAAAGGCCCATAGCGATGTGTTCAATGCGCTCCTACAGATTTTAGACGACGGCCGTTTGACCGATGGACAGGGACGGATCGTCAATTTTAAAAACACGATTATTATTATGACATCCAATATCGGCTCCGACGTCATCGCGGATATTGAGGACAAAAAAGAGATCAGCCGGCGCATTGAGGACGCGCTGAGAAATTCTTTTCGCCCGGAATTTTTGAACCGGATCGACGAAAAAATTATCTTCAATCGTTTGTCGCAAAAAGATATTACAAAAATCGTCGACATTCAAATCAAAAACCTCGCGCTGCGTTTGGCGCAAAGGAATATCGGTTTCGAGCTTAAATCTTCGGCCAAGGATGTTTTGGCGCAGGCCGGGTATGATCCTGTTTACGGAGCGCGGCCTTTAAACCGCGCCATCCAGAAAATGGTCCAGGACCCAATTGCTCTTATGCTATTAGATGGCCGGGTGAAAGAAAAGGACCGGATTGAAGTCACAGCGGCGAAGGGAACGTTGGATTTTAAAGTCCTTAAGGCGTAAGCAAAAAACGGAAAATATATTCCTGAGGGATTGATATTTCAATATAATGTTTTAACTTTGCCCTTATGTCTATGATGCCAGTGATTATACTTGTTTTTATCCTTTTGACCGGTGGACTCGTTTATTTTATGATCCGTTCTTCGACCGGAGAAAAGAAACAGCGTAATGATTATTTGCAGGCTATGGCGCATTTCTTTGAGGGAGAACTGATTCCTATTGCGGAGCACGATAACTCTTTTCGCATCAATTTTAAATACCGCGGATATGAATGTCTGTATGAAGAAATCGAGCTGTCCGGATTGCGGCCCGGTACAACCAGCCATCTGGGATTTTTGAAAGTTAAGACCCCCGGGAGATTGAATCTGACTTTTTCCGAGCGCGCCCGGACCCAAATCCGCTCCAATGCGCAAACCTTGGACGATGTTTCTAACGCCCGATGGGGGACTTTTGTAGGACAAGTGCGGTTACCCAAGGCTCTCGAAGAATTTCACGCCTATACGAACAATCCGCAGTGGGCCAACAATTTTTTCAATGATCCCAAAATGCTCAAGTTGTTTACCTCGTATAAAAATCGGGATTCGCGGGGACATCCTCTGATGTCTTTACAGATTGTCGATGGGGTGATCTCTTTGGAATTTCATTCTATAGGAGGACTCAAGCCGTCGCTTCTGATTCTGGAATACAACGTCACCGCGGCCGAGGCCTACCTTCAAGAGCTCATTGTTCTCGCGGAGGCCTTAAAAAGAACCGATGGCGAAAAGTCCAGCGAGTAAGAAGCGCAAGAATGAGGACGGATACATAAAGAGTGTTTATGCTAAAGCTAGCTCCTTCGAAAGTGTTGACAACATATTCGTCTTTGTTATAATACGGCGCAAATTAGCAATCTTTCTAAATGAGTGCTAATGGTAAAGGGAAAAGATGAAAGAAATAATTTATAAACAACGTAAAGAGCGGGTTCTGGGGATTGTCGTTAATTCTTATATTAAGACGATCACGCCGGTCAGCTCAAGTTACATTGTCGACGAGCACCATTTGGATCTCAGCCCAGCTACCATTCGCAATATCTTGGCGGAATTGGAAGATGACGGCCTTTTGACGCATCCGCATACTTCGGCGGGCCGTTTACCCACACAAAAGGGATACCGGTATTATGTTGATAATTTGATGAAGGAAATCCAGCTTTTAGAAGAAGAGAAGGTCCGGATTAAACAGGAATATGATGAAAAAATGCGGGACTTGGAAAGCACTTTGGAAAAAACTTCGCAAATGATTTCTGATTTGACGCATTATACGAGCATTATTTCGGTAGACGGCTGGAGCGGCAAGATTTTTTGCCGGGGCACAAGCTATGTTGTGGAATATCCGGAATATCACGACGTTAAAAAGATCGGGAACATTCTTTGTGCGCTGGAAGAGAAAGAAAACCTTTTGCAAGTGATCAATCGCGGGCTTGAGCAAAGGATCAAGATTTATATCGGTCATGAAATTGCCTGCGCGGATATTGAAGGATGCTCGCTGGCGGTTTCGCGTTATCAGACGCACAGCGGCCCGACGGGACGTATTGCGGTTTTGGGGCCGACCCGCATGGATTATTCACGGGTGGTTTGTACTTTAAATTATTTGGCAAAAGTCATGAATGAAGTGGTGTGAGGGATTGATGATGGAAATGAATGAAGAAAATAAGAAGGATGAAAAAGAAGCGGTGATTCCGCAGGATGTGCCGGAGGAGATGGGCACGGTTAACAGCGAGGACCATGGCAAGCTCAGCAAGGAATTAGACGAGTATAAAGATAAATATCTTCGTCTTCTTGCCGAGTTTGACAATGCGCGCAAACGTTCCGACCGGGAACGCAGTGAATTTGTAAAGTATGCGAATGAAGGTTTGATCGCTGATTTTTTACATATTTTAGACGATCTGGAACGGGTGGTTATCGCGGCCAAGGCAAATCATCAAGACCAGCAGGCTTTTTTAAAAGGCGTTGAAATGGTCATGGCGCGGATCCATGAATTGCTGCGTAAAAATAATGTCAAGCCGCTCGAAGCTACAGGAAAACTCTTTGATCCGCACAGTCACGAGGTTTTAATGCAGGAACCGTCGGACAAAGAAGAAGGGACGGTCATAGAGGAGTTGCAAAAAGGATATACCCTCGGTGACCGGGTTGTAAGAACCGCCAAGGTGAAGGTTGCTATTAAACAAGAATAAGACAATGACGCATCTATATAGGAGGTAGGGATTATGGCAAAAGCAATTGGTATCGATTTAGGAACATCAAATTCCGCAGCCGCGGTTTTGGAAGGCGGCCGTCCGGTTATCATTCCGTCGGCCGAAGGAGCGGGGGTGGCTTCGGGTAAAGCGTTTCCGTCTTTTGTGGCTTTTACCAAAGATGGGCAGAGGATCGTCGGGGAACCCGCCCGCCGTCAGGCGCCGATCAATTCTCAAGGCACGATTTATGCCGCGAAACGCAAGATGGGAACAAATTTTAAATTTAATGTTGCGGGCAAAGACTACACTCCGCAACAAGTCAGTTCTTTTATCTTGCAAAAGATCAAGGCCGACGCGGAGAAATATTTAGGCGATACCGTCGAAGAAGCGGTGATCACGGTCCCAGCGTATTTTAATGACAATCAGCGCCAGGCGACCAAGGACGCAGGAGAAATCGCCGGACTGAAAGTTTTGCGCATTATCAACGAACCCACTGCCGCTTGTTTGGCGTATGGTTTGGATAAAGCCGGAAAAGAACAGAAGGTCATGGTTTTTGACTTGGGCGGCGGAACGCTCGACGTCACGATCATGGAAATGGGCTGGGATGCGGAGCACAAAGCCGCGACCTTTGAAGTGTTGTCCACCAGCGGGGACAATCAGCTCGGCGGGACGGACATGGATAACGCCTTAATCGATCACATCATCACCCAGTTTAAAAATGAATCGGGTATCGATTTGAAAAATGACAAAATGGCTTTTCAACGTTTGCGGGAAGCCGCAGAAAAGGCCAAGGTCGAGCTTTCCAGTACGGTTTCGACGGAAATTAATCTGCCGTTTATTACGGCCGATGCCAATGGACCGAAGCATTTGACCATGCCATTGGACCGCGCCAAACTGGAACAGTTGATTGCTCCTCTGATTGATCGTTGCCGCGGACCGATTGTCCAAGCGATGCAGGATGCGACCAAAAAATTGGGCAGTGATGTCAAAGTCGACAAGATTATTCTTGTAGGCGGACCGACCCGCATGCCTATCGTCCAACAATTTGTCGAGAAGGAAGTGGGACAAACCATTGAGCGCGGCATTGATCCCATGGAATGCGTCGCCATGGGTGCGGCCATCCAGGCGGGTATCATCAAAGGCGAAGCCAAAGAGGTCCTTCTTTTAGACGTCACTCCTCTGTCTTTGGGAATTGAAGTCGAAGGCGGACTTTTTAATAAATTGATTGATCGCAATACGACAATCCCGACTAAGAAATCCCAGGTTTATTCCACAGCCGCCGATAATCAGCCTGCCGTCACGATCCGTGTTTTGCAGGGTGAACGGGATTTGGCCAATGCCAATACGGAATTGGGCCGTTTTGACTTAGTCGGTATTCCCCCGGCTCCGCGCGGTGTTCCTAAAATTGAAGTCACCTTTGATATAGATACCAATGGGATCGTTCACGTTACGGCCAAGGACACCGGCACGGGCAAAGAGCAGACCATAAAGATTACGGCATCGACAAAGTTGTCCCAGGCCGAAATTGATAAAATGATCAAGGACGCTGAGCAATTCGCGGAAACGGACAAGAAACAGCGCGAAGAAATCGAATTGATCAATCAAGCCAATACCTTGGTTTATTCGACGGAAAAATCGGTCAAGGATTATGGAGATAAGGTTTCTGCCACGGATAAAGAAAGTATTGAAAAGGAATTGGTTGTTTTGAAAGAAGCCATCAAGGCCAAAGATGCCGACAAGATCAAGGCAGGCATGGAATCTTTGCAAAAAGTCAGCCATAAATTAGCCGAGGAAGTTTACAAGGCAACGGCAAGCCAACAGGCGGGACAGCAACAGGCTGGTTCTCAGGCGGGAGCGCAGCCGGAACCCGGCGAGGCGCAATCCGACGATAAACCGGATGCCGGTGCAAAAAATGATGATGTTATCGATGCAGATTTTAAAGCATCGAGTGATAAATAAAAAAGATTGATCGGTAAGCCCAAGTTTGCGCCTCGCGTGCGCGATAGGTGTCTTCTAAGCTTACCGATCCCTTTTATTGGGAGCTTATGAAAAAAGATTATTACGAAATTCTAGGTGTCACCAAAGACGCGGACGTTACTGCGATCAAAAAGGCCTATCGATCGTTGGCTTTAAAATTCCATCCCGATCGCGTTCCGGAAACGGAAAAAAAAGCGGCCGAAGAAAAGTTTAAAGAAATCTCCGAAGCTTACGGCGTATTGTCGGATCCGCAGAAAAAGCAAATGTACGATCAATACGGCCATTCGGGCATTGACCAGCGCTACACATCCGAGGATATTTTCAAGGGCGCCGATTTTAGCAGTATTTTCGGCAGTGAATCCGGTCTGGAAGACATTCTCGGTAATCTTTTCGGGAATGCGGGCTTTGGCACGCAAGGCGGCGGACGGTCGGGACGTTCCCGTCGGGGACATGACATTCAATATGAAGTCGAAATCACTCTGGAAGAAGCTTATAGCGGGGTTAAAAAGAAGGTCAAGGTTCCTCGCCATGAGCATTGCAAAACATGCGACGGCAATGGGGCTAAACCGGGAAGCAAGCCCAAAACGTGTCCGACCTGCAAAGGACAAGGGCAGGTCGTCATGTCCAATGGTTTTTTTCGTATGGCGCAAACCTGTTCCGCTTGTGGTGGTCAGGGGAAGATCATCACCGACTATTGTCCGGAATGTCACGGTCAAGGCGTAGTCAAGGTCACCCGCAATATCGATGTCAACATTCCGGCTGGGGTAGACAATGATACGCGTTTGCGTGTCAAAGGCGAAGGAGAAATTGGAGCGGCCGGATCGGGTGATTTGTATTTATACATTCTCGTCCGACGTCATTCTCTTTATGAACGCAATGGCAAAGACCTGCATTTTGAATTTCCGGTGAGTTTTGTGGTGGCCTCGTTGGGGGGAGAAATTTCGGTGCCGACATTGAGCGGGAATGTTTCCATGAAAATCCCGGCCGGCACACAAAGCGGAAAAGTTTTTCGCTTGAAAGCCAAGGGCATGCCGGATTTGCATGGCGGCGGGCATGGGGAGCAATATGTGAAGGTCATGATCAGTGTTCCGGAGCATTTGACTTCTGACCAACGTAAACTTTTAGAGGAATTTGCTCGTGTCAGCGGTGAAAAAATTTCTTCAGGCTCGGATTCGCTGGCCGACAAGTTTAAAAATGCTTTTAAGTGAGACTAGACTTCACCTCAAAACTTTTATCGATATAATTCAGGAACGGAGAAAAATTATGCCAACCTACCAATATGAATGCGAAGCCTGCGGTCATTTGTTCGAAGCTTTGCAGTCCATGAGAGATAAAAAATTTAAAAAATGCCCCCAATGCGCCAAGATGACTCTGGTGCGCCATATCGGAGGGGGCAGTGGGATTATTTTCAAAGGGACAGGATTTTACGAAACGGATTATAAGAACAAACCGGCCGCGCCTGCGGCTTCGGGTGCCGGACACTCTCATTCTGGAGGCTGTGGATGCGCCAGCGCACCGAGTGCACCGGCCTTGCCGCCTAAAAAATCTTCATCTTAGTCGGCAGGGAAGATTTTAAAGAATTTCGTACCTATTTTTGTCTTGTTTTGGTAATATGAACCATCGCTAAAAATACAAAAACTTTTGACCAAAAGATTCCGATCTGCTTAAAGCAGATTTTTTAATCCCGCAATGGCCTCTGGCTGGCGGGATTTCGCTCAAAATGAAAGATATTACGGTTTGAATAAAACCGTGGAGTTTAACTATGACCGAAATCAAGGCTTTTGAAGGTATTCACTACAATCCTGAAAAGATCACCAACCCGTCTAAGGTCATGTGTCCCCCCTATGATGTTATTTCGGCGGCCCAGCAAAGCGGTTTTCTGGCCCGGAGTGAATATAATTTTATCCGCTTGGAACATGCCAAGGACAACCCCGCTGATAATGCGGAGCAGAATAAATATACGCGGGCCAAAGAACTTTTTAATCAGTGGCTGCAAAGCGGTGTGCTTGTTCAGGACCCTAATCCTTCTATTTATTATTATCGTCAGGAATATAAGGTCCAGGGTGAGCGTCACAGCCGGCTGGGCTTTATTGCGGCCATGAAAATTCAGGACGCCAAGGATTCCAAAATATTTCCTCATGAAAATACCCATGCGGCGGCCAAGGAAGACCGTTTTAAGCTTTGGACTGCCGTCGGGGCTAATTTGAGTCCCATTTTTGTCTGTTTTTCTGACCGGGAACGCAAGGTGGAGAAAATTTTTATCACCCATCTAGCTATTACCAAACCCCTCTTTGATGTTACGGATGACGACGGGGTCAAGCATTTGTTTTGGAAGTTGGATGACCCTAAGCTTGTTAATCAAATTGTGTCCTCCTTGAGCCAACAGGCTCTTTTCATTGCCGACGGTCATCACCGTTACGAAGTGGCGTGCGAAATCCGCCGTCAAAAAATGGCTCAGGCGGGTAAAACGACCGGGCAGGAACCTTTCAATTATGTGATGACCTATTTTACCAATATTGATTCTAAGGATTTGAAAATTTTTCCTATGCATCGCATCGTGACCAAGCTCCCGGGTCAGCTTTCTTTCCTCGAGGAATTTTTTCGCATGGACAAGATTAAAGCCAAAAATGATTTTATGGTGCTCTTGGCCAAGGCCGGGCAAAATGAGCATGCCTTTGGTCTTTATACCAAGGATGGATATATGCTTTTGCGTCTGAAAAATAAAGCCCTTATCGACAAAACGATCAAGGAAGGGTCCAAGGATTATCGCCGTCTCGATGCCACCATTCTCAAATATTTTGTTTTTGACAAACTGGGTGTTAAATCCGAAGACATCGTTTATACCAAGGATTCCGTCGAGGTCATTACCAAGGTTGATGAGGGCATCGCCGAAGCCGGTTTTATCATGAATCCCGTCAAGATTTCCCAGCTGAAGGCTGTTGCGCTCAATGGCGAGAAAATGCCGCCTAAAACCACCTATTTTTACCCCAAAGTCCTTTCAGGATTGACATCGCGCCGGATTGTATAATCTTTTCAGGGAAAAATTTTTATGGCTCTTTTCGGAAAAAATAAATATACCTTAGTCAGTGTGCGCAAACGCAATATTCCGGAAGGCATTTGGTCGAAATGCCCGGAATGTGAATCTCCTTCCTATGTCAAAGGGTTAAAGACCAATAAGAATGTTTGTCCTCAGTGTGGGTATCATTTTTCTTTGACCGCCGCTGAGCGCATCGAACTTTTGACGGACGAAGGATCATTTGAAGAGCACGACGCCGGATTGATATCGCAAGATCCTCTGGACTTTAAAGGTCTTAAGACATACAAGGACAAGCTGGCCGCTGATCAAAAGCTGACCGGCCTTAAGGACGCTGTCATTACCGGTGTGGGAAAAATTGAGGGGAAATTAGCGGGGATTGCGGTGACCGATTCCCGTTTTATTATGGGGTCCATGGGTTCGGTCGTCGGAGAACGCATCACGCGGATTATCGAATATGCCATCAAGAAAAAGCTTCCGGTCATTATTGTTTCCGGATCCGGCGGCGGGGCGCGCATGTATGAAGGGATGTTTTCCTTGATGCAAATGGCCAAAACGTGTTCGGCGCTGGCGCGTCATCATGAAGCGGGTCTGTTGTACATTTCCATTTTAACCGATCCGACCATGGGCGGGATCATGGCGTCTTTTGCGGGTGTCGGTGATATTATTATGGCCGAGCCAAAGGCGCTGATTGGTTTTGCCGGCCCGCGGGTCATTGAACAAACCATCCGCCAAAAACTTCCCGAAGGGTTCCAGCGCGCCGAATTTCTCCTCGCGCATGGATTGATCGACATGATTGTCGAACGTAAAGATATGAAAACGACCCTCGGGCAACTGATCAATTATTCTCAAGCGAATGCCTAATCTTTCCCGCTATGATTTAATGATGGTCATGCCTGTTTACAACGAAGAGGGCTGCATCAAACAAGTCGTGCAAAGCTGGCATGAGCAGTTCACCGTTCTCAATATCAATTTTAAAATCATTGCTCTCAACGACGGATCCAAAGACGGAACGGCAAAAGAATTGGAATTTTTTCAAAATAATGACAGAATTAAAATTGTCAATAAGGCGAATAGCGGTCACGGCCCGACGATCTTGATGGGATATCATGAAGCGGTCAAGGAAGCGCAATGGGTCTTTCAATGTGATAGCGACAATGAAATGCCTCCGGAATCTTTTTGCCTTTTCTGGCATAAACGACAATCCTATGATGCGCTCCTTGGTATCCGGCAGGGTAGATCGCAAAGTTTGCCGCGTAAATTGGTCAGCGCCATTTCCCGTTTTACGGTTTCGGGTCTTTCCGGAAAAGGCGTGCACGACGTGAACGTACCTTACCGGCTCATGCGTTCGGACGTTCTGATACGGATCATTGATCAAATTCCCGACAACACTTTTGCTCCCAATGTCATTGTCTCTGCGGGGCTGGCTAAAATGAACGCCAGAATCTGGCAGGTGGCCGTGCCGCATCACAATAGGACGACGGGAGAATTTTCTTTGAAGTTGGGCAAACTATTCAAAGCATCTTTCAGAGCTTTTCTGCAGACGTGGCAGTGTGTGGCCAACATGAAGTTCTAGCGAGGAAAAATGTACGATTATCTCGTGGTGGGAGCAGGTTTTTATGGCAGCGTCATCGCCGAGCGCATTGCCAATGACCTGGGCAAGAGTGTGCTCGTTATCGACCAGCGTGATCATACCGGCGGCAACTGCCATTCTAAAATCGATGCGGAAACCGGCATCGAATATCATCCTTACGGAACGCACATTTTTCACACGTCCTCGCAGATCGTTTGGGACTACATTACGCGATTTACGGAATTCAACCAATACAAGCACCAGGTTTTGACGACTTATAAAAATAAAGTCTATCAAATGCCGATTAATTTAGAAACGATCAACACCTACTTTAATCGTAACTTTCGCCCCTCAGAAGCCAAAGAATTTATTAAACAGCAAATCGAACAGGAAAAATTCACTGTGCCGAATAATCTGGAAGAAAAATGTATTTCCTTGATCGGCCGGCCGCTTTACGAAGCTTTCATCAAAGGTTACACAATGAAGCAGTGGGGGAAGGACCCGCGCGAACTTCCCGCAAACATCATCACGCGGCTGCCGGTGCGTTTTAATTATGACGAAACGTATTTTAATGATGCGGCCTGGCAGGGCATTCCCCTTCAGGGATATTGTTCGATTTTCGATAGACTTCTATCGTCTTCTAAAATTGTAGTGCGACTCAAATGTGATTTTTTTAAACATCGCAATGAGTTTAAAACTTATGAAAAAATCATCTATACCGGGCCGATTGACCGGTATTTTGATTATTCCTGCGGGCCTTTGGAATGGCGGGTCATCGAATGCCAGCGAGCTATCATCAACGAGGAGGATTATCAGGGAACATCAGTCATGAATTTTGCCGATTCCGACGTGCCTTACATGCGAATTCATGAGCCGCGGCATTTGCACCCGGAGAGGCCGTATGGCAAAAACAAGACCATTATTTTTTACGAAACATCTCAACGCAGTACGATGAAAGAAGGATTTTATCCCATCAACACGCCGCACAATCAAAAAATCGTCGCGGAGTACAAGGCTTTGGTCCAACAGGAAGAAAACCTTATCATCGGGGGACGATTAGGAGATTACGCCTACAATGACATGGACAAAACTATTCTTGCTGCCCTTAACTGCTACGAAACGCAAATCAAAAGAAGTCATGCTGCCTGATCGATTAAAGAAAATTCTTTTACCGATCTACTTTCTGTATATAGTCTACTTTCTTACTTTAACGACATATCCTTTTTTTGAAGGCGATGCTGGTAACATCATCGCTGGAGCGATGCAAATGATCCGAGGGGTGGACCAACCGATTCTTTACAATTATCCTGTCCAGCCTTATACCTATGCGATGTTGACGACGATGTCCAAAGTCTGCCATATGGACTTGGCTTTTTTGTCAACGATGATCGCTCAAGTCAGCTTGGTATTAATTCTCTTTTTAAGTTATTTCATCGTCAGACGATTCAAGTCCGAAACTTTCGCCATAGCGTTTATCGGTGTTACCTTATTGATCCATGAAATTTTGATCAGCGGCGCTTACTATAATACCAACATTACCGCCATGCTGTTTTTGTACATGGCGGGGGATTTGCTGACACGAAAAATCACGGTTTTGTCGACGGTTACGGCCGCCGTCCTCACGGCCGTGGCCTTTTTTTTTCGATTGGATATTGTTTTTATGGTCCCGTGCTTGCTCGCGGTCCTGTATTTTAAAAAGGACATAAAAAATATTTTTATTTTTTCTACTGTTTTTGCGATAAGCCTCTTAATCCTCGGCAATTTCGCCCATATCTCTATCGCCTCCATCCGTTCGATTACGCAAGCCCATTTTGAAGACATTTCTGCCCAGTACTCCTTTCCTTTTAAAAATACGTCTCTGGCCATGCCTCTGTCGATCATTATTTTGGGAATAATTGGCTTTTGGGGTCTTTTGTCCCAAAGAAAATACCAGGCGGCCATATGGGGCTTCTTGGCTATTTTTCCCATCTTTGCTTTTTATTTTCGCGGGAACACGACTCCCAAATATCTTTTGTATATTTATCCTGTGATGGCCTGGCTGGCCCTTGAGGGATTGATTTTTTTAAAAAGATTCCAGAATCGGGCGATGGGGTTATTTTTATACGCAACCTTGATCATCGGATTGATCTGGCAAGTTGTCGTGAGCGGATTTTTTATCAAATTTCCCGTCTTGTATGACACGGCTGACGGAAGTCGCACCCGCATGTGCACCGCGTTCTTCCCCCTTGGGCAGTGGAAAAATAACTGTAAGATCGACAGGCGTGTTGTCAGAATGTCATTGGTCGATCTGCAGCATAATCGGGTATTTTGGGTCAATTGGGATTATTATGGCATATTCAACTATCTTTTCAGTCGTGATGCGGTCAAAATCACGACCGATAACGACTCTCTCTGGAAACGGAAAGTTTATCATCTTAAAAATGGGACAATGGTGCGGGTCATCGAAATCCGCTTTGATCGGAATGATCTTAAGCGCCAAGATGAATTCCGTTTTCTGACAGATGAAGGATATACCAGTATTTTTTTATGTTCTGATAATATTTTTCTGCAGATTGCCGGTGAATCTGTGCATAATCTTGTGCCTGTAGACAATTTTAAAGAACCGCATGTCATAGCTGTCCGTAAAAAAGTCTCTCAACCAAACAATTCCTTGCAATAAATATTAAACTTATATAAAATGTCTTAACTTTGCTCATCAATTTAGCCCTTAATCAGAGTCAAAACCAACACCTATTCTTTAGCCTATGGCCCAAATCAGTTTGAAGAACGTCAGCAAGGTTTATCGCAACGGTGCTAAGGCCGTAGATGATGTTAACCTCGGAGTAGAAAACAAAGAATTCTTGGTTCTGGTGGGCCCCTCTGGTTGCGGAAAATCCACGACTCTGCGAATGATCGCGGGACTTGAGGAAATCACCTCGGGTAATATTTGGATTGGCGATAGGCTCGTCAATGAAGTGCCTGCCAAAGACCGCAATATTGCCATGGTTTTTCAGAACTATGCCCTTTATCCGCACATGACGGTTTTTGAAAATATGGCTTTTGGTCTTAAATTGCGCAAGATCCCTAAAGCCGAAATCGCCCGCCGCGTCAATGAAGCCGCAGAAATTTTAGGGATTAAAAAATATCTTGACCGCAAACCGCGCGAGATTTCCGGCGGCGAGCGCCAGCGCGTGGCTTTGGGACGCGCGATTGTCCGTAAACCGCTTGTTTTTCTTTTTGACGAACCTTTGAGCAATCTCGACGCCAAGATGCGCGTGCAGATGCGCACAGAAATTCACAAATTGCGTTTGCGATTGCAGACCACCTTTATTTACGTGACGCACGATCAAACCGAGGCCATGACCTTGGGTGATCGTATCGCGGTCATGAAAGACGGCCGCGTTCAACAATGCGCTGATCCTATTACCATTTATGACCGTCCGGTCAATCGCTTTGTGGCGAGTTTCATCGGTTCCCCGCCGATGAATTTCATGGACGGCCGTATCATTAAGAAAGACAGAAAATATTATTTTGACGAAGGCAAGTTCCAGGTCAAGATCGTCGAGGATATGTATTCCAAAATTTCTTCTTTCGAAGGCCAGGAAATCACGTTCGGTATCCGCGCGGAAGATATTTACGACAAGCTTTTCGTTTCGCAAGCGACCCCGGACAATACGATCCAGGCCACATGCGAAGTTGTCGAGCCCATGGGATCGGAAGTTTTTCTTTATTTGAACACCGGACGCCATCCGTTTATTGCGCGTGTCGGCGCGCATGACCGCCCCGAGGTCAATCGGGATATGGACCTTGTCCTGGACATGAGCAAGGTGCACTTTTTTGACAAAAAGACCGAAAGCACAATTATCTGATCCGTCGACCGTTAATTTTTCATCTTGTTCTGGAATAGTTGTGACATAAACAACATGAAAAACTTAATCTGTCGAATCGCTAAATCTCCCTATTTTTTTCTTGTCCTGCTGGTTTTTCCTCTCCTTGGATTTTTTGTTTACGCGCGGTACTGTTCCACGGAATGTTTTGTTTTTCTCGCTGTCTCACTGGCCATCATCATTGCCTATCTGGTCTATTCCTATATTTTTCTGACGGACCAACAGGCCTTGTTGTTGCTTGAGCGCGGGGAATGTGATGAACGCCTGAACTTGCTGCAGGCAGAAATTTCTCGTGAACACCAGGCCATTACCGCCTTGCAAAATAAGGTCACAAATTTTTCTCTCCTGAAAAATCTCACCGAAAAGCTTTGTGCGTCTTTTACGCTTGCGGAAACGTCGCAGATCATTACGGCGGAAGTCAACGGCGTTTACCGGCGAGACGAGATGACGGTCATCGTTTATTTTTTAAAAGACAATGGCGGGGAATTGTCTCTGGTCGCTTCCTGGCGAGGTCAAAGTCTTTTGAACCTGAAAGCCAAAAAAGGGGATTTGTATGATCAGTGGGTTGTCAAGAATTCAAAGCCGCTGCTTGTCGAGGACACCAAAACCGATTTTCGTTTTGACGCGGAAAAAATCCAGACGGAAGACGGCCGGCCGATCCGTTCGTTGATCAGCGCCCCTTTGACCGTGGGGGAAAAAACCATCGGGGTTTTGCGCGTAGACAATAGCCAGGAACATTCTTTCTCGACGGAGGATTTGCGGTTTCTGGATACGGTGGGCAATGTGGGCGCCGTGGCTTTGGAAAACGCCCGTTTGTACGAACGGGTTGAAGATTTGGCGATCCGTGACAGTTTGACCGGCCTTTATCTGCGGCGCTATTTGCTGGAGAGGATGAACGCCGAAATTGGCCGGCATTTGCGCAGTGAAAGTCAGATGTCCTTTATGATGATCGACCTGGATCATTTCAAAAGATACAATGACCGTTTTGGCCATACCGCCGGAGACATTGTTTTAAAAACGATCGCCATGATCCTTTCTGATATGTTTACGAAGCCCGGCGAAATTGTTTGCCGTTATGGCGGTGAAGAATTCTGCATTCTTTTGCCGGATTGTTCTAAGAAAAAGGCCGGCCAGATGGCCGAGGACATACGAAAACGCATTGAAGGGCAGACCATCATTCTGCGCCGTGAAAGAACGCGCATCACGGTTTCCATCGGCGTTGCGGCTTTCCCCGTCGATGCGCATACGAAAGAGGATCTGGTGCAAAAAGCTGACATAGCCCTTTATGAAGCCAAGGCTGCGGGACGCAATCACGTGTTCATCGCCAAAGAGGACCGGCCATGATGGTATTTTTTTTAATGCTTTCTTTTACCGGGGCCGCGATTTTTGTGGTTCGTAGGATCGTGGCCGCGCTTTTGCGCCAGGAAAAAAATGTCGTGGAAATCCTCAAGGAAAAATATGAAGAATTTTTCAGCGTTAAAAATGATTTGAGTGCCAGGCGCCATATTTTGGAAGCGGAAGTGACCCAGATTTTTACGTTATATGATTTGATGCGGGCCATGACCAAAAATTTTTCTGAAGAAAAAACGTTTGAGACATTCAAAGCCAAGCTCAGTGAAAGTGTCAATTTTACCGATTGCCTTTTGCTGGACCATTTGGCGGAAGATGAGATCAAGGAAAAAGAATCAAAAGGATATCTGAAGCTTCCCTTGACGGGGCAAAGACGCAAGCTGGGGGTTTTGGCTTTAAGCGGAGTGAGGAAGGAGCAGGAAGAAAAAGTCATGATTCTCGCCAATCAATTCGCCCTGGCTTTGCGTCGGGTGCGGCTTTATCAGGATATTGAACAGCTGGCGATTACCGACAGTTTAACGGAAGTCCATACCCGCCGTTATGTGATGGAACGTTTTGAAGAAGAACGCAGTCGCGCGCAAATCCATAAGACCCCTATGGCTTTTCTGATGATTGATATCGATTTTTTCAAAAATTTTAATGATCAATACGGTCATTTGACGGGCGACCAGATTTTACGGGAGATTTCTTCCATTATTAAAGCCCACATCCGGGAAATTGATATTATCGGCCGGTTTGGCGGGGAAGAATTTTGTGTGGTTTTGCCGGACACGGATTATGACGGAGCCGGTTATGTTGCGGAGCGTATCCGTGCCGCGGTAGAAGCGGCGACGATTAAAGCTTATGACACAACGACAAAAGCCACGATCAGTATCGGCATTTCTGATTATCCCGAGGACGGGGAAAAAGTCAGTGAACTGATCGATAAGGCGGATTGGGCTTTGTACCGTGCCAAAAAGGAAGGCCGCAACCGTGTGTGCTCCTTCGGAGTTTATAAAAAGTAGGGACAGACCCTACTTTTCCGTATAAAGATTTATGTTAAAAATGACCCCTCACAGTCTCCCATTTTCAAAAGAAAGCTCAATTGCTTTTTTCTCTATTTTTTGTATTTTGATTTATTTGATCTTTCGGTATATTTTCTCTTTTACTCTGAGCATAACCCAGCTTCCTTTATATATCACTCTTATTGTCGGCGGGATTCCGCTCGTATGGGACCTGTTGAAGAAAGTCCTCCGCCGCGAATTCGGATCGGATTTGTTGGCGGGTCTGTCTATTGTGACAGGGGTCATTTTGGGAGAATATTTAGCGGCGTCATTGGTCGTCCTCATGCTCTCCGGTGGCGGAGCTTTGGAAAAATTTGCTTTGCGTCGCGCGTCTTCGGTTTTAGAAGCCTTGGCCAAACGCATGCCTTCGCGGGCCCATCAAAAACAAAACAGTCATCTCGTCGATATTCCTATTGAGCAGATTAAACCCGCAGATCAGTTGATCGTTTTTCCGCATGAAATCTGCCCCGTGGATGGAATTGTCATCGACGGTTACGGACGGATGGACGAATCGTATTTAACCGGGGAACCGTTTGTCATTTCCAAAGTTCCTGGTTCGCAAGTCATTTCTGGTGCCATCAATGGCGACGTAGCCCTGACCATTGAAGCCACCAAGCTGGCCATAGATTCCCGTTACGCCAAAATCATGGAAGTCATGCGGACTTCCGAACAGAAAAGACCATTCATCCGAAGAATCGGCGACCAACTCGGAGCATTTTATACGCCTGTTGCAGTGGGGATAGCTGTGGTGGCCTGGATTTCAAGCGGCGAAGTTATAAGATTTCTCGCGGTCCTGGTTATTGCCACGCCCTGTCCTTTGCTTATCGCTATTCCTGTGGCCATAATCGGTGCCATTTCACTCAGTGCCCGTCGGGGAATCATTATCAGAAATCCTGTCATTCTGGAAAAATTTGATCAATGCCGCACGATGATCATTGATAAAACAGGAACATTGACGTATGGAAAACCGACTTTGACTCATGAAAATTATTTTAATGATTTTACAAAAGAAATAACGCTCGCGTTTGCGGCAAGTCTCGAACAATATTCCAAACATCCCTTGGCGAATGCTATTTTAGAAGCGGCAAGAAAGGCCAGTTTGAATTTGCGGGAAGTCCGTCAGATCAGCGAACTGCCCGGCCAAGGGCTTACCGGCCTTATTCATCAGCAAAAGATCAGAATCACGAGCCGCAGTAAGCTTATTAAGGAAGGCAAAATAGATTTAGTGAGGCAGATACCGCTTAACAGCGGCCTTGAATGTGTTGTTTTGATTGAAGAAAAATTGGCCGCACAATTTATTTTTCACGATAGTCCTCGCCGGGAAAGCGTCTCGTTTATCACCCACCTGGGACCTAAGCACAAATTCCGAAAAATCATGATTGTCTCCGGTGACCGCGAAGAAGAGGTCCGGTATTTGGCCGATGAAGTGGGAATCAAAGAAATTCATGCCAGCAGAACACCCGAAGAAAAAGTCGCCATTGTGGAGCAAGAGACGCAACTCGCGCCGACTGTTTACATCGGTGATGGAATCAATGATGCCCCAGCCATGACCGTGGCCACCGTGGGAATTGCTCTCGGGCAAAACAGTGAGGTCACCACGGAAGCTGCCGGCGCAGTCATCATTGAAAGTTCGCTAGAAAAAGTTGATGAATTGATGCACATCAGTCGCCGGATGCGCGCGATCGCTTTACAAAGCGCGGTCGGCGGGATGGTCCTTTCGATGATGGGTATGATCCTTGCTGCGCTGGGATATTTAACCCCGGTCGCGGGAGCCATTGGTCAGGAAATTATTGATGTCCTTGCTATTCTTAATGCTTTAAGAATAGCTATTCCTCCCAAAAAATTAAGCGATTTGTTCCAAAGATAACCTTTCTCAGGAAGCAAGATCGAAGGGATATTCAGTCTATATTTTCTTTTTGTGGATACCGAGCCTGAAACTTGCGACAGAAAGAATCAAGTAGCGGGTCAAACAAAATGGGCATCATGTCCCGGATGCTGATGTCAAAAGACGGTGGGAGCGCAGTTCCGTAATTTTTTTTAGTTTGTATATGCCACTCGCCGACGGGTGGGACATCTTTGATAACTCGGGACAGGATTTCTTTTTGGTTGTCGAATATAATGACACGGGACTGCAGATTTTTTATCAAACACTTTATAAGCAATGGAAAAAACTCGGGGCCCAGCATGATTAAAAAAGCAGAAGGCGAAGCCATATCGCAAAAGGCAGAAAAAGCCATGAAGAAAGCCGTCCGTGGTGTCATCAAAGATCGCAAAACTCCCTACGACATCCTCCTGAGCCAGGTCAGAAACACGCTCATCGAAGGGCAAGAGTGTATCGAAGAAGAAAAGGTGCGCACCTACTGGTAGACGGGTGTCCACATTCACCAACATATTCTCAAATATTTTGACCGCGCCGATTATGG
>JANPFV010000081.1:0-8929 GCA_031423615.1 Candidatus Omnitrophota bacterium | reverse complement strand
CTTTTATCCAAAACAATAATGACTTTTTTCTGCAAAGGACTATCTTCTCCAGCCAAACTTGCCTTATGCACAGCTTCCGTCGACATTAATTCTGCAACATGTTTAACACTATATTCCTCTACAACTGGTTTACCTTGGGCGTCTACAACTGGGTTACCTTGGGCGTCTTTCTTCATTTCAAGACTGCCATCTGCTTCATATTTACGGAACATGGTTCCATACTTAAAATAAACTTCAGAACTATGGCCTCGCGCCAAATCCACAAAATCAGGCTGATGCATACGGGCCTCCGGCAAAAGAACGACCGGGCGGTCTACTCCGGCAGCGAAGCGCTGCTTGATATAGGATTTAGGGTCCGTTACCTCATAGACGTCCTGCGGACGCAATTGCCATACGGCGGATTCCGCTTCATTGTGGAATTGAGTTTGGAAATTTTCTCTAGTAAGAGAAGAACGGACCCCCTGAAAAGCGGTAAAGGCATTGACTGATTCCGGTGTCGCGGTCATCAAGGTACGGTTTTTAAATTGCGCAAAGACGCTTAAAGGTGTAACTCGAATCGATGAAGGACTGGTTTGTACTTTTTCTATTTCCCCTTTCAATCCCTTATTGATATTTTCGGCGGCATCAAATTCTTTGGGCGCAACCGGCTTGTCCTTGTTGTTTTTTGCCTCTTCTTCGGCCTTTTCATTTTGTGTTTTAGCGATTTTATATTCATCCCCATCAATACCGCGCTTCATGCGGGAACCGGTCGAGGCCCGCGCTAAAGCCGTGCTCCATTGGCCATAATACATGGATTCGGCCGCTGTCCCGTCGGAATTGACCGGGGTAGTACCACGCCCGCCTTCTTCCACATAAGCAAAACCGTTACGCGGATCATTTTCCTTCATATACCATGAATCGGCAAAAGCAACCAACATGGCTTTTTCGGTTTCATTTAATTCCTTGCCTTGATCCAATCCGCGCACATCAGAGTCTTTGTAAGCCTCTCTTAAAGCCGCGATAGCGCGAGCGCGATCACCGGTTGTCTTGGCGAAATCTTTAAGCATGCGTTGCTCAAGAAATTGTTTATATATTTGGGCATCCGTCATGCCTGCAAACTTACTTCCCGTATTGATAGCTTCTTCTTTCCACTTGGCAAATTGGCGGATCTCAAACCATGCCACCCTATAGGTCATGGCGATCTGCTCTTTTCCATTCTCCTGCTCTATAACGGGTCTCATCACGGACCCGACAATCAAATGCGGCATCAAAGGATATTTATGAAATTCATCGACCTTTAACCAGCCGCGGGTCAAAGATTCCCAGATACGGTTATCCGTTGTCCTTCCTCTTTCGGCAATATCGGTCAAATGTTCTGCGGAACGCAAAGAATTCATATACAAAGACTGGGCGATATGACCGTCCATATAAACTCTCTGGGCGCTTTCAAGGGCGGACTCAAAACCTTTATCTCCCTCGGCGACCGGTTTCTCGACTAATAACCATTTTATTTTATTGCCAGAACTATCCGTTGACTCAAAAAGCTCCCAGCCTTTATCCCCAGTCTCAAACTTATACAGTCCCTTGTCGCCGGTTGCCGTGCGATAGGCATCGGTGAAAGATTGCCTGGTCTTAGTTTTATCCGCGCCGATGTTGACGGATTTGTCTAATCCTTTAACTTTTAACAACAAAGTCGCGGTTTCCAGCAAAGGAGCAATGACCGTGGTCTTACCGCCGCCGGCATTCAAGGCCAGAACACTGGAAGGATCTTCCAGCGCTTGGCGGATCTTATCAAACTGCCCCTCTCGCAAAGCCGGCACATCCGTGCGGCCTGTTAATAAATTATCAATACCTTTATTCCATCCTTCCATAAATTCCACAGCCATTGCACGATCTTCGGGAGATAAATGTCCATCCTCTTCCATACCATCTTTCCACTGCAACCTTCCTTTTCCACTCTCAGTCATATCAAAATTCGGTTCGACCAGATTAAAAATGGTTTGCGCTTTCATGCTGGCTTCGGCAATTTGGGGCGTCAAGGTCATTTCAATGACCTTGCCGGCTTTTTTATAATGTTCCCTTAACGTATTGGCCGTTGATTCGTTTAGCCCTAAAGCCTTGATCCTGCGTTCAATTTCGCCCTCAACCAATTTTTGCTGTTTCTCACTAGCTTCGGCATGGTTAAATCGCCCGCTAAAGTCTTGCATTTGAGCATCGTAGAGAGCATGTTTCGCCCTAAAAGTGACTGCGCCTTCGATGGTTGCCATATGGGGCGTTGTAAAATCTCTCACACTCATCACAGGAGAAGAAGCGACAACCTGTATTTGACCGTCATTAGCCGCTGGGGGGGTTGTTCCAAACCTTTGTCTGGTTTCCGGCACCGTCAATTTAATTCCATATTGCTGAGAGAACATTAAATTAAAATTCTCCACCATCCTATGTAAATTAGCATTGGCGGCATCAATTTGAAGATCAAGTTGAGCTAATGCGGCTTGTCGCTCTTGAGAAGCTTCGGGGGTCTCTGCCGGCAAAGGTTGGACTTTAAGCTGTTCTTTTTTCTGCCGAAGTGATTTTATCTTCGTATCGTTTTCTCCAACGGCATTCGCCACTCTTTCTGTATAACGAACAAAGTCCTGCTGCTCGCGTTCAACCTGCTGTTCTTGCTGTTCAGCCTCCTGAGTTTTCAAATCCAAATTCACTCCAGCGGCCCCGCTATCACCAGAACGGGCCCGGGCCGCTATCATTCTTTCGGCTTCTTCCATGCTATGACGATTAACACTAATGGTCCGGCTCAATTCAGGAATAAAAACCGGCACAAAGCGCTCGGTAGAAAGTGTGCCCGGAGCGGCGGTTTGATCTTCCAAAGATCTTTGGCTGGCAATAACAAGTCCTAAGCCCGTATTAGACATTTGTCCTAAAACTTGGGCTTCCGCCAAAATACGAAAATTCGTCAAAGCCTTAGGATCACGGATTACAGCTTCGGTTCCCACAATCCTTATTTCGGGAATATCTTGATCCGCTTTCATTAAAGCCACTTTTTGATCAAAGGAGAGCCGGTCCGCGGCAAACTGCCAGGCCATTAATTGTCTCAGTCCATCCGTTATAGGTAAATCTACTGATCTATCGGTTCCTGCTCTTAGCGTTAAGGTATTACTATTTTGAGAACGGTTAATAATTTGAGCTTGTTGCTCTAAAGAGAGATTAGCCCGGGAGACAAGCTCCTCAGCGGCCGCGTACGAAAGATTAAATCTAATATTTCTATACCCCCCAAAACTGGTCAGCGTGTCCTGTCTCGCCTCACCTTGCACGGCCATGTCATAAATATCATCGTCGCTCAATGTCTTCATTGCTCCCTGAACTTCACGGTTGGCGACATTGCGCGCAAAGCTGATGAGCTTGTCATTAAAGGTTTCGCTCTTTTGTAAAATTTCATACGCCTTATTCAGGCTGTCCGCCTTAAGATCTTCGCCCTGTTCACTCGATTTAGAAAAAGCGGCCAGGTCCTTAGCAACTGTTTCTGCATCAAGCGGTTTAACCGACGTATCCATGGCATTAATTTGTGTCACAACACGTTCGGCAATCGCTTTTACTTGCGTCGATATATTATCGGCATTACCAACCGTCGCTGTCGCGCCATGGGCTTCTAGCAAACCCTCCCCTAAAAGATTTCGCGCATCGGTGGCCTGTCCCACAATTTTATTGACCACGGCAACAACGGCCTCTCTGGGATCGGCGCTCATTGGCTGAAGTTCAATTTCGTGGGCGATTCTTAAAGCAATGGCCATATCATCAGATTTGGCCTTGCCTTTATCCGTGGTGGAAATCGTTTCTATAATCGCGCGATCCACACGGCTGGCGACAAAGTTGGGCTTGGTAAAAAGAATGGCCCAGCTAAATAGGGAACGGGAATCGGCATTCATGCCGGTGCGGTAAGATGATTTTTGCAGATCAATGGGGCCGCTGGACGTATCTCCCGTACTTCTTTCTACCATTCTTCCTAATAATTCCGGAGCCAAAAGGGCGGCGTCAATAGCGTGGACCTGTACGCCCACCAAAAGCAAGCTGTCAACCTTGGTTCTAAAGGCGCTTTTTTCGATCCATTTGACATAAAAATTCTTTTCTACCAACATGGGCGCAAGACGCGACATGCCAAATTCGCCGGTCCATACCCATTTATTTGCTCCGGCAGTAAATCTCCCCAGCCATTCCACCGAATTTACCAAGGTTGTTGTTAAACCGGTTGTTCTTGCTTTAACCGCAACCGCATTCAGCCGGACCTTATTTAATGCGCCGCTTGCAGCATCAACCTGGAGGCGCTGGCCTAAGGCCACGAAAGGTCCCATGGCCAAACCTTCCCGAGGAGAATTAACAACACCCAGCAATATTTCTTTTCCAAGAAGACTATTAAAGAATTCTTCCCGGCCGGAAAAGTTAAGATAGTCTACCGGCTCATATTTGCCCGGAATAGGATTTCCTTTTTTGTCCACTGATTGACGGCGAAACCAGCCATCGCCAAATTGTTCTTCATTTAAAGTGCCGTGATTCAAGGCTAATTGAACACCGGTGTCTATAAACGGAGCGGCGCCGGACATAATCAGAGAAACCAGCGGCCAAGTTGCCGCGCCTTCGCCGGAAGCGATCAAGGCGCGATTGAGACCGGAAACTGTTGAAACACCTTCAACCCGATTAATAATTCCCAGTCTTTCAAAAGCATTCGCCATTCGGGGTGAAGCACTTAAAGGTCCATTGAATATTTCCAGCTCGCCGCTCTTGCTAAAGGTCTGGAATTTCTTTCCTACATCGCCGTAATATTTAAATCCATTCGCCGAAAGTCCAAAACGCACCAGTCCGCCAAAAAGCGCGCCGGTAGCAAAACTGACCACAATCTCCTCGTTGGATAATCTTTTGTCGGTTTTGCCTTGGGAATACTGGACCGCATTAATCAACTTATCCATCTCGGCATTCAATAACCCTCCGACAGGAAGCGAACCCAACATAGAAGTTCTTCTAGCCCAATTCGGTGCACTGGCCATTGTATTGCTCATTCTTTCGTAAACCGTCAAACCATTTTTCGTTTGTCTTGCCAAAGCCCCTCCGCCAAGCCCTAAACCCGCCCCAATCAATAAATGAGTAGCGAATTTATCCCAGCCATAGCCTTCGTTATTTAAGCCCGCCCTAAACCAACCGCTATAAGCGGACGATCCGGCCATGATCGCCATAGGTAGCCATATTTGTCCATTTCCGGTTTTCCCCAATTTACCCAAAAGACCTCCCGCAGGGAAAGCAAAAACAAAACCGGTTACTCCATCACGCAAGCCGTCTTTCAAAAAGTTATAACCATTGCCTTTATGATCGTTTGCACTGCTGTCATAGTAATACTGGGAATCAACCCAACCCCGCGCCATACCAGTAGCGGCGCCAGCGATGCCGTATTTGAGAGCCATGTTTAACTGGGGAGAGACAGCGGCGGCATCCAAGGCGCGGCCCACACCGGACATCGCTCCCGTGAAAATAACACCCCAGAGGAAACCTTCCCCGATTGTTGTGGCCATTTCTCTCGGCGACAAGGGAATACCTTTTCCTAAAATATTGGCGGCATTGGCGGTACCCAGAGAAATATTCGCCCAAAGCGATCCGGCACTGGCGAGAGAAAAAGCTGTGGCTTGCATAGTTTGTAAGTTAATAGGAGCTATTGGAAAGACATCTAAATATCTAGCCCGGGCTAGAGGGGCCGCGGCTTCCGCCCGTGCGCCTAAATATTTACCGCCGGCGCCCAAAACAAAACTAAGCCCCGCAATGGTTAAGGCATCGCCGGAACTCAACAACTCATGGTGTCGACTATAATAAGCCACTTCGGCCAGACCAAGATTTGCACCCGCCCATAAGGTTCCGGTTTGCCATGGGGACACCTTGGAGGACATTCCCCACCGGCCTATTCCGGGAGCCAAAATAATCAAGGCGTCGGTAATCAATCCGGTGGCTAATTCTCCACCGGTGGGATTGCCAAGATAGGAATCATACTGCTTAATCGCTTCTTTGTCATCAAGTGCATAGGCTTTTACAAGTAAGGCTCGCGCCCCAAGATCAATGGGCCAACTGACAACGGCGTCAGCCGCATGAGCGGCTACAGGATTGTTGCGATAAAGATCACCTTCGATTTCTAATCCAAACCGGGTCACTCTCATTCCTGCAGAATTGGGGCCATCACTATGAAACTGGGAGTCAATAATATCACCGGTCTTTTGTAACCATCGCGCAAAAAGCATAGGAGGAAGAGAAACCGCTCCTCCGGCAAGATGAGGACTGTTATAAACAGCCTCGGAGACCATATCACTACCGAAATCCGTTAGGCTCTGGGAATTTGCACCTACACCCACCAATCCCAAAAGTCCGCCTACACTAACTCGGGCTAAATCAACTACGGCCACAGTATCGGCAAAATCCTTGATTTGTTGGCCGGGTTTTGCCAAAGGATTGTAAACCAAAGGCACCTCTATTTTTTCTTCTAGTGTATTGCTCTTTGCCCCTTTTCTATAGATAGGATTGGCTTTCACAATGTCGGGAATGTCACGGCTGACGATGACAAGCACGCCGGAAATAACTACCCCCTGATCTCTCAATTCCGCGGTTATCTTATCGGTATTAATCTGCTCGCGTCGGTAACCTCTGGCGCTGGCGATTAAATGCTGGATAACTTTTTCCCGCAATTCAGCGCTCATAACGATATTACCGGGGACCAACTCTTTATCAATTAGCTCGATACCTTTCTGACCATCTACCCTTGTACCCTTGATTTTCAATTCCACTTCCAGCTTGCCATAGGATGAATCGACTTCAATCGTAGGCTTGAAAATCGCCGCCGCTTTCTCAGCGGGGCTATCGGCCAAGGTATAATCGAGAAGTTTTAATCCGACGAGACGTTCGCGGTCGTCACCTACTACTTTCACTCTATAAACAGGAAGACCCTGAATAATACCTTCAAAGGAACTGCTCGCTACAGTTTCGCCGGTGGGGAGCTTTGTTCCTTTCTGGATAAGTTTGGCCGCACGGGCTTGAATATCCTGGCCCATGATTTTTAGAACCGATGTCTTATAACTGTTTTTTGTGGCGGTGATTTCTTCTAGTTGCTCAACAACGTTTCCGGTAACCTTGCGTCCGTCGGCAAAATAATATTCCCCTTCCCCGCCGTAGCGGGAATAAACGTGCGGTTTTTCTCCATTCCTATCCAAGGCATAGTAATAAAGGCCTTTGACAGTCTTTCCTTCCGGAAGGAAAACATATCCCGGTTTTTCCCTGTCCGGAATGAATCCGCCGGGAAGCCTCTGCATGGGGTTGGCCGCACTGACGGCGTAGGGATTTGACCGTTCAATAGAGAAGTCGTTATAATTTGTTCCCTCGAGCGTTAAGGTCACAAAAGTTTTAATACCGCTGGACGATTCGCAATTGGGGCAAACCGCTTCGTATTTAAAATGGGCTTTGCTAAGAAAAATTTGCTGGCCGAAAGGATCTTTGCCGACATAACCTTCTTCCCGTGTTCCATTGGGATTGATTCGAAAAGCGCCCACGGTTTTTAATTCTCCGATCTCTCCACCCAATCCATGGTTGTAATCGAATCTTGAACCCTGAACCATGATTGAGGTTGTTTCATTGTAATCATATTGACCGGGAATATTTTGGCCGCTCTCGCTTACGGCCTGATGCCTCACACCGGTTGTGACATAGTTGATCTTTGCGCCTTGCGGCACACCATACTCGGTGTCAGCCACAACATAGCCGTTTTCCATTCTGGCGTTAAAAACCGAAAGCCCGTTTTGCACAATCTTGGTTCCGCCCGCCGTGGTTTCAAATCGGCCGAAAATCATGGGCAGGTTTTCTACAACGCTCAGATGTCCGGCATCGGCATATTGCGTAAGGGTAGTAGTAACACCTTCTTGTGTCTTGAAAATGGCTTTTTCCCCGCCGTTTTCTCCCATGGATGTGGGGACCAGATTGTTTAACCAAGCCGTACCGCCTAATAAGCGCGCCTGACCGATATAAGGATTTTCTTCATCGGTTGTGTTGACTTTAAGAGCTTTGGCAAATCTTATGTCGCGGGGATCGAGATGATTTTGCGGGGCGTAACTGTCACCCATCAAGTAAGGTTTGGCCTCGGTCAATTTTTGCGCGACTTTCTTTTCCGCCGCGGTCAATGTCCTTCCGTCTTTCAACTCTCCGTTTAAAACATAAATGTCTTTTTGCAGAATGCGCTGAACGTCGGGCATTTCCGGATTGGCGTATTTGGAAGCCAGAGGAATTATTTTGTCCTTGCCGTCGCCGTCTTTGTTTTTAACAACATAATATTCAACATATTTGGCATAAAGCTTTGTCACGCCGGTAATTTTAAAATCCATTACATTGCTCAATTTAACCGCCGTCCTTAAATCATCCCCATCCTGATACTTCACGATCTTGCCGTCAATAAGATACAGACCGGATTCGTCCAGACGCGTTAAAGCCATCCTCCCGTCAGGAAGTCTTTCCTCTAAAAGCCGGCGGTCTTTGGGATCCATGGTGCGGCCGTCAACGATCGTCCCTTGGGCGGTCACATAATATTCTCCCCGGACGGAAACATCACCCTTTGAATCCATGAGTGTATATTGTAATTTTCCGCTCTTATCGCTGACAAAAATACCGTGATCATCCAAATTCTTGACTTGGACTCCCAATCCTTCCCAATTAGAATTCATTTTTCCGGTGGCGTGATAAACCCCGCTGGCGTTATAAAATTTGCGTCCGCCTTCGCCAAACCCAAATGCAGCCAAACGCTTGGGATCCGTGGCTTGCGTCACTTCATTTTCCTGATGGATAAAGGTTGCGTCTTTTCCTTCTAGGGAAATAATAAAGCCCAGAGGATGCCCTTCCTTCAAGGCCAGACGGATTTGACTGTCCGACGTGAAATAAAGCCCGTTTC
>JANPFV010000080.1:0-7985 GCA_031423615.1 Candidatus Omnitrophota bacterium | reverse complement strand
CCCATTGAATTGCAGATGGTTAAGCTAGCTTAAAGCGTTGCTGAAGATTATACGGAACGCACTGCAACGCTTCACAGCGTCGAGAAATTTGTAAGTTTATGGGTCAAAAAACTATTTTTTAACAAAGTACTGTTATCAATGACAATCTGCCCCGCCGGGATTGTTCATGCTGTAATACCGATTGTCACCGATGATCAAGTGATCCAAAAGTTTGATTCCTAATACTTTTCCCGCCTGTTGCAAATCGGCCGTAAATTGCCGGTCTTCCGGGCTGGGGCTCACATCACCCGACGGATGATTGTGAACGCAAATCATTGAGACCGCAAAATGGATGAGGGCTTTTTGAAAAATCTCCCGGATAAAAGGACTGGCGCGGTTAACCGTCCCTTCCGTAATATCTATGATCTCAATAATTTTATTTTGCGAATTTAAAAACACCGCTTTAAAAACTTCGATCCTTAAGTCCCGCATCTGCGGCATGAGGATATCAACGATGTCCTTGGCTGATTTGATCCGTGGCTGGGCATGGCGTATTTCATCTTCCCGAAACCGACGCCCGATTTCAATGGCGGCGCGGATCCGCGCGATTTTAGCCGGGCCGAGGCCGCGTAGTTCCTTCCAATCTTTACCGTCGGAATAACTCATATTCCGAAAGGTTTTAAATTTCTCGATAACCTTGCGAGAAAGATCTAACGCACTTTCTCCCGCTGAACCCGTGCTTAATAGAATCGCCAGCAGTTCCGAGCTGGATACCTGCCGCTCTCCCAACTTAAATAATTTTTCGCGCGGCCGATCAGCGGCCGGCCAAAAACGTATCGCTTTCTTGGATGGTGAATTTTGCATGTTCCCCTCTTTTCAAAGGGAAATACAGGGAAGGATAGAGGTATTTTAATGAGAATCTATTTTTTCGCAATTAAAAGTTTGTAAGGACTTTTCGCCATATCATTCATTTTTTATCAGCCAATTCTTCCCGCCGAGGATACGGCCAACCATCATGCTGGAGACATTATCACCTATGGCATTAACCATGGTTGCCGGAGGATCAACGATCGTACCGACCATAGAAATAATCGGCAAGGCTTCAATGGGAAAACCGTACATGGTGACAATTAAAAGCTCGCCGATAAATCCTCCGCCGGGTATTCCGCCCATGACCGTCCCGGCCAAAATGGAAATTCCAATTGCTGTAACTAATGTACCGACACCCGAAAAATCCATATGATAAATTCCAAAAAGCAGACTGATTTTAACAATCGCCGCAAGACAGGAACCTTCCATATGAATGGTAGCTCCGATCGGAATCACCACGTCCCGGATATCTTCGGGAATGCCGTTTTTGCGTGCGGCTTCTAAATTGAGAGGGATCGTCGCGACACTACTGCCCGTGGCCCAGGCTGTCAAGGCCGCAGGAATAATGTTTTTCCAAAATCTTCTTAAACCGATCCGGCCGCCGGAAAGAAAAACATAGAAACTAAAAAAACATCCAAAATAAAAAAGAGCTACGGGATAATATAATGTGACCACCCGCGCATAAGAGCCCATCAACTGCGGACCAAAAACACCGACGAGATAAGCAAAATACGCCCCGAGTCCCAGGGGAGCATACAGCATGATGATTTTGATGACCTGTCCCATCACGGCATTGCCGGAAATCAAGAATTGTGCGAACGGGCGGCCTGCCACACCGGAAAACAACGTCGCCAGTCCCACAAGACACGCAAAAATAATAAGGGGAAGCATGTTCCTCTTCGAGAAGATTTCAACGAAATCCCCGACGGAAATAGCCCCGACGATTTGTTCGCCGAGAGAATAGTGCTGAATGTTTCCCGGCGGGGGTAACGCAATATGAATGTCGTGGGCCGGAGGATAAACTTTGACAGCCGCAATCATAAGAAGCGAAGCTAGGATTCCCGTCACAATAAAAACAAGCAACATCCAACCCGCGATTTTCCCCAGCCGCTTAGGATCGTTCATACTGGCAATGGTCGATGAAATAGAAAAGAAAACCAAGGGAACAACCGCGGTAAAAAGAAGATTTAAAAAGATATCTCCCAGCGGTTTTAAAAAAACCGCCTGTTCCTTAAGTCCTAATCCCAACAATGACCCGGCCATGATCGAAACAAAAAGCAAAATCGACGTGCCATAATTTTTCAAAAAATTGTCCGGCGCCATTTATCGCGCCTCGCAACGCCAATGCCACGGTTCATAGGTAATGCCAACCGGGCCATTTTGGGGATAAGACAAAACAAAACCGAATTTGTGAGCGTTCTTTTTCAGCCAGATGAATTCCGGCAGGACATCAAATTCCGACGGATTGTCCTCACCATTAATGCCGTCTTCATTGATAAAATCAATAGCCTGAAAAGCCGGAGCGCCATGTTCGCTATAACCGGGCAAAGCAACGTATTTAACTGTTTCGCGGATGGAATATTTATGGTTCTGCAGATAATAAACAAAAAGATACAATTGATACGCGCTCGAACGATAACCGGACTCGACGAGCAATTTTTTTCCCACGTCCTTTTTCATCGCGTCCATCATCGCGCTATACTTGGCATAAACATCCCGGGGCAAAAATTGCGGCGCTAATTCTCGCCGGTCCTTGCCTTTTTTATGTTGCGCAGCGGAATCTTTTTTATGAGGATCATCGCGAACCTTGACTTTCTGTCCCACGATAAGGACCAAATCTTCCTTGCCGGTGGCGATTTGGCGAAAAGGAATTTTGACCCCCAGCGCTTTAGCGTCTAAATCTTGAAAACTTTTCAAAAAGGCCTGCTCGGGGACTGTCAGCGGCGAATAAAGTTCGTCGAACGTCAATTTGGCCAAGTCCTTGGTCTTGTCGCGCTGGTGGATAAACGGCTCGAGCTTTTTGATCAGGTTTTTTACGCTTTTAATGTCGTCCTCAGAAAGACGGTCAAAATTAAAATTCGCATAAACCGGTTTTACGCAACAGGCCAAAACAAGTCCAGCGATCACAGGGACTTTCCAATTCACAGGGAC
Organism: Candidatus Omnitrophota bacterium; assembly: GCA_031423615.1. Lineage (GTDB taxonomy): Bacteria > Omnitrophota > Gorgyraeia > Zapsychrales > JANLHA01 > JADLGJ01. Next base: position 4,985 of record JANPFV010000080.1, on the reverse strand, counting down.
CTCCTGGCTTAAACGACTTTCACGCCTTTTAAATTATTGGGAGATTGAGGATAATTCATTTTTAAATTCTGTAAAGCGTTGACGATGATGGACGCTATCAAAAAATTACGATACCATTTATGATCAGCGGGAATAATGTACCAGGGCGCATGCGGCGTGCTGGTTTTAGGAAGCATATCGTTATAAGCTTTCATGTACTTGGGCCAAAGTTTTCTTTCTTTAAGATCGGTCACCCGAAATTTCCAATGTTTCTGGCAATCGTCCAGACGGTCCTGCAAACGTTTTTTTTGCTCGTCCTTGCTGATATAAAGGAAGAATTTTAAAATAACGGTGCCTTCCTCGGTCAACATCCTTTCAAAATCATTGATGTGATCATACCGCCTTTGCCATACATTTTTTTTAATCAGGTCGTGCACTCGAACGATGAGGACATCTTCATAATGGCTGCGGTTAAAAATAACAATGTCGCCGTTGGCCGGTGTGGCTTGATGAACGCGCCACAGAAAATCGTGGGCCAGCTCCTCACTCGTCGGAACTTTAAAACTTTTGACCTTGACACCCTGGGGATTAACGCCTGCGAAAACATCTCGGATGGTGCCATCCTTCCCTGAAGTGTCCATGCCTTGCAAGATGATCAGGATCTTATATTTGCTTTCCGCGTAAAGCAATTCCTGGAGCTCGTCGAGTCTAACATTTAATTTCTTAAGTTCCGCGACCGCCTCTTTCTTCTCAAAACTAACCAGAGGCGTATCCTGAGGAGCTATCCGAGACAATTGAAAATTATTTCCTGTTTTAACGCGGCAGGAGTCATAAAATTTTTTCTCATTTTCAGCTTTCTTATCTGATTTCACGAATAGCCACGATCCTTTCGAGTAAAGAACCTTTTTTTGATCCCGTTCCCAAATGAAGATCGCTGACGACCACACGGTTTAAAACCCGCGGGCGGTCCTGGCCGGTAATATTTTCCCGGTAAGCAAAAATTTCATGAATACCATAAGGCTGGCCGTCGATCATGCCCAAATATAAAATGATATGGCCTTTCAGTTGGGCCACTGTGATCCCCGGCAAGGCTGCCGATAAATTCTTAATCAGCGTTCCGCTTTTGCCCTGTTCTCCGGAGTTGCGCGGCAAAACAATCCCGACGGTGGCAAAGACCCCTTTTAAAAAAGCAGAGCAATCCTGCTCCCCATTCATTCCTCCCCAGCCATAAGGTTCATTGAGCATTTTAAAGGCCTGTTCAAGAATATGGCGCGGGGTGTAAGATAAAAATCCCATATGAATATCTTCGCGCTTCACAAAAAGACTTTGCCCCGGAGCGATCAAAATTTCTACACTGTCGCTGGCTGTCGCATGGACAGAAAACCTGTCACCCATCCGGGCATAATCATAAAACTGGGTAAAGGCCGGGTCCCGATAAAGGTCCGCCTTAGCGGAAATGACCACCGCCACCTTCTCGGCATTTAATAAGGTCTTAAATTCATCCGCGGAAACGAATTCCAAACTTTCTTTTTTGACCCATCCGGCACTGGCGAAGGTTTGCGTGTAAACCCATTTTTCATCCAGCGTCTCATAAAAAACCACCACGGGTTCCCCGGCCGACAATGAACTGTTTTGCACTTCATCAAATTCTAAATCAAAAGGTTGGGCTGTTAAAGGAGCGTCCGTCGGCAAAAGACGCTGGTCGCTTTGTCTTAGCACAAAAGCATGGCGGGGAATAACCTCTTTATCCTCAAGGTTGATGTTTTCCTTTATCGCCTGAAAAAAGTCCCGGCTGGCCAATTTCCCTTCGCGGTCAAAATAATCCCCGCGCGCAAATTTCTTTAATTCTTTTTCAATTTGCGTTGCGCCGACCTTGATGTCAAAAGCATTGATATCCAAAAGGTCTTTAGTCAGCGCGGCATTGCTTAACTGTTGATTAAATCGCTGTACCCGGTCGGCGGTCAAAATAACCTTGTCGGGAGAAGGATGTTTGGCAATCCAAAATCCGGGACGCTGCATTTCTTTTTTCGTATGGGGAAGGACCGCGGGCGCGGAATAATTCAGTTTCTCGCCGGCCCAAAGGAGAGCCGACGAGAAAATAAGAAACATAAAAAAACAAAAAACCTGAAGCCGTTGGAGTGTCTTAAAAGAGAAGAAAAACATACTGGCATTATATCCCAAACTCTCCAAGATTCAATCGGTCAAGCCACTTTCGCCGCAAGGGCATATTCTTCCGGGTCTTGTTCAAATGTTTTTTGACAATCCGGAGAACAGAAATAATAAGTCTTATCTTTATATGGACTCGCAATGGCTTTCCCTTTGACTTCCATTCCACAAACCGGGCAAGGATTGATTTCCATGACAGCCTCCTTTGAGTTTACAAATTATCATTGATTATGTTTACGCCGTGTGCAAATTTTAATCTATCGTTATGATTGATGATCCGACAATTCCTTTTGAGGCGAATAGCGCCATTGAGGCGCAAAACAACTGGGCCGCAAAAGGAATTACCGGATCAGAAAAACTTGCATATCGCATTATGTTTATAGTTTAATAAGAAGCAGATTAAAATAAAGTTAAAAAAAGATTAATGACTTCCCGTCGAGACCACTCCCAGCGCATTTGCCATCAACCAGCCAGAAACCGGCAAAATTGCGCGGTCAATATCCCCAAATACGTTCCCACAATATTCCCTAAGATGGCCAACAAAAGTCCCACGGAAGCCAAACCCGGTTGATACACTTCGGCCACGACGGGTGCCGAAGCTACTCCTCCGATATTTGCCTGACTGGCCGTCACCGCCAAAAACATGGGCGCACGAATGATCCGCGCCGCGACGAGAACAAAACCTGCATGAATAAAAACCACTAAAAATCCTGCCCCGACTAAAATCAAAGTCCCCGACACATTGGTAATATGGGCCTTGGCGCCGATGGTTGTTAAAACAAAATACAAAAGAAAATAACCCGTCCTGGACGCCCCGCGTTTTTCCAAATTCCGCGCCGTCGTTAAAGAAAGCAGGATCCCTATGACCGAAGCCGCAAGGATTGTCCAAGCGGAGGGAGAAAGAATGTCCTTGACCGACGGAAGATGCGTGCCGATAAACCGCGAAATCACAGCACCAACAAAAGCAAGACAAAGAATGAGAATGATGGCCATTATGGAATTCTTGTGCGGTCCTTGAGAAGAGAAAACCGCGGCCCGTTTACTCAAATCATCAATAATGGTCCGGTCGCTGCGATTGATACGGTCAAACCGCCACTGAAAACCCGACGACGCCATCAAAAAGCCCATCCAGACATACGGCACAATGGTGTCAACAACAACCATGGGAACAAAAACATTTTCCGGCGTACCGATAGCTTCCTTGACCGCAATCATATTGGCACTGCCGCCAACCCATGAAGCGGACAAAGCGCCGAAGCCGGACCACATGTGATTTCCTACCCAGGGTTTAAAAAGCCAGAACACCAAGGGCATACCCACCATAATTCCCAAACTGCCCGCCGACATCATAAAAAGCGCGGGCCGTCCGAGCCTAAGAATAGCTTTAATGTCCGCCGAGAGAAGTAACAAAATCAAACTGGCCGGTAAAACCCAGTTAACCGGAAATTGATCCGTCTTTACAGAGGGACTAATAAGACCAAAATTTGCACATATTGATGGCAAAAAATAAATCCAAAATACGGCCGGCAAAAAGGAAAAATATTTTTTAAAGGATTCTCTGGAAGAAACAAACAATACAACAATTTCTATGGCCATCAACAAGCCATAACGCGAAACAAAATTAAGAATATTCAGAAAATAAATCTCAAGACAAAAAATGTCTTTATCGAGAGGGGGAATGGAAAATATTTCGGTCATCAAAAAACCGCAGATAGGCCAAGGCCGGATTTCACCTTGGCCAGGTCATAAATTCCTTTTTTGCTCACATAGGAAGGCTGTCGCAATCCGCCGATGCGGACATGGGGTTTGATAAAAAAAGGAGTGTCTAAGTCGACATATTTAAAACATCCCATTCCCGACGCTAAATGCGCCGCGGCGGTCATGGCCAAAGGACTTTCCATCATGCCGCCAATCATAAGATCAATACCCGCGGCCCGGGCCAGGTTCGCGGCTTCCCGCGCTTGCAGAACACCAAATTTCATCAGTTTGATATTGATGACCGGCGCGGCTCTTTCCCTGATGATGCGGATCACATCCGCCAAACTGCCCGCACTCTCATCGGCGCAAACCGGAACAGGGGAAATGGCGCTCACTCTTTTTAATCCTTCCCAATCCTCTTTGGGCACGGGCTGCTCGATCAAAACCGGCCGCACGCCGAGGCCCTTGAGCTCGGCAAGAAATTTGAGAGTTTGCTGAGCCGTATAACCTTGATTAGCGTCAAGGATAAGGGGAGAATTTCGCGTCGCCTTTTTTACGGCCGCAACCCTCTTTAAGTCTAAGTCTTCATCGCACCCGATTTTGACTTTAAAACTGCGAAATCCCCGGCGATAGAAATCCTTGGCCGCAAAAACGGTTTCTTCTACGCTATTGATAACAAGGGTGATATCACTGGTAAGCCGCGGTGCCGCCGAACCAAAAAATTTCCACAAGGGTATATTCAATTGCTGAGTGAGCGCATCTAAAAGGGCGGTCTCGACCGCGGCGACCGCGCTTTTATTTTTTGGAAATTTCTCATGCAGATAGGCTGAAATCGCCAGATAACTGGCCACACTTTTCCCCCTGAGGTGTTGGGCTATTTCTTCCAAAGAATTTTGTGTTGCAGGCAGGGTCTCGCCGGTAATGTGGGTGGCGACCGCGGCCTCGCCCCAACCTTGGGTGCCGTCGGACAATTCCATAACAAAGCTTAAATTTTCTAAACGGTCATGCTGACCTAGGGCGGTGCGAAAGGGCGTTATAAGATCGGCCTGCAGAGGTTTGACCAAACATTTTTTAATAAAACTTTTTTGCACGTCTTATATTAACGCAAAAAAAAATCCTCCGCAAGATGACAAGGAATTAAC
>JANPFV010000079.1:0-10490 GCA_031423615.1 Candidatus Omnitrophota bacterium | reverse complement strand
CTGGCTTTTTCACGTCTCCGCACAATGTAAAAATCATGGTGCCCGGCGTGTCTTCGCAACCGTATTGCCGAAACCATTCGGCCCCATTCGCCATAATATGCGCCACATGACTCAAACTTTCGACATTATTGACTATCGTCGGGTTATATTCGGTGGGACTGCATTTTACGCCAAAAAGAAACGGCGGCATATTGCGGGGCATGGCCCCGCGGCCGTCAACGACTTCCAGCAAAGCTTTTTCTTCCCCGAATAAATATTCATCCGGCCCCGGCACAATTTCCATATAACCTGCAGGCAAAATATTATCGCGGACCATTTCCGTAATAGCGCGCTGAACATTCACAATCTCTTGCTTAAATTTTCCTTTGATTCCAAGAAAAACCTGTTTGGCATTTATCACATGCGCCGCAATCAAAGCGCCTTCGACGAGCTTGTAGGGATTGTGCTGTAAAAGATAACGGTCTTTATACGTTCCCGGTTCGCCTTCGGAACCATTGACGACAATATATTTTTTGGGACTGGGGTCTTCGAAAATGGTGGTCCACTTGATGGCCGTGGGAAATCCGGCACCGCCGCGTCCCCGCAAACCACTTTTCTTGATTTCATCGATGACGGCCCGCGGCGCCATGGAACGGGCGCGCTGGAGGCCTTTTATCCCACCAGTCCCTTTATAAACTTCCAGAGAGAGAATAGGTTTAAGGTCGGACGGCAACAATAGACGCGTTTCAGTTTTCATTTAGCTCTTGATTCCTATACCTTTTTCCAATAAATAAAAATTAGCATAGGTCAAAACTCCCGTTAGAGCAACCAAAAAAAGAATACTCTCTCCTACGCCGACATCAGAAAACCCGTAAAACCCGTAGCGAAACCCATTGACCATATAAAGAATGGGATTAAAAAGCGAAATTTTCTGCCAGAATCCCGGCAGACTGTGGACGGAATAAAAAACCCCGCCGAGATAGGTCAAAGGCGTTAACACAAACGTAGGAAAAATAGAAACATCATCAAACTTTTTTGCAAAAATGGCGTTGATCAGACCGGCCAAGGAAAAAACAAAAGCCGTTAAAATGATAAAAATGATAATGATCCCAAAATGCTGAATGACCGGCCGGGTAAAAAAAATCGAGACAATAAAAACGATCAGACCGACAAGGATCCCACGGATCACCCCCCCCATGACATAGCCGGCAATGATGGCGGTATTGGACGTCGGAGAAACCAGGACCTCTTCAATACTGCGCTGAAATTTCACGCTAAAAAAAGAACTGACCACATTGGAAAAAGCGCTATTGATGACCGCCATCATGACCAAGCCAGGCACAATAAAAGCCATGTAGCTGATGCCATGAATGTCCCCGATACGCGAACCGATAAATTTACCGAAAATCACAAAGTACAATGTCTGCGTGATGACCGGCGGCAACAAAGTCTGAGTCCAGATACGGGTAAAACGCGCGATTTCCCGACGGACAATCGTTTCGAAAGCAATACATTGTTCCTGAAAAGCGCTGCGTATCATTCTTTTAAGACTTCCAAGAAAAGTTTTTCCAAACGGTGACCTTTGGGCCGGATGTCCGTCATGATCATTCCCGTTTTCGCCAAGGCTAAAACAAAATCATGCATAGTTTCCAGCCGGCTGAGTTCCACTTCCAATGTTGTGTCATCCATGATCTTGGCTTTATAGTGGGCCAACGGGCCTACGCCGGAAATATGCTGCACGCTGACGACATACACTTCCCGTTCCATGATTTGGACAAGTTTTTTTACCGAATCGCGCATTATGATTTCCCCGCCCTTTATGATCGCGGCATTGCGGCACATTTGCTCGACCTCCTCAAGGTAATGGGTCGTTAAAAGGATGGTCATACCCGCGGTATTAAGTTCACGTAAATACTGCCACATTTCATGACGAATTTCGACGTCCACCCCGGCGGTCGGCTCATCGAGAAACAAAATTCTCGGGCGGTGCATGAGCGCGCGGGCGATCATCAGGCGGCGCTTCATTCCGCCGGATAATGTCCGGGGAACTCCAAAACGCTTTTCCCACAAGCCCAAACGTTTAAGCAACATTTCGGCCTGCGGTATGGCTTCCAGCCGCGGAATCCCAAAATACCCCGCTTGGGTGATTAAAATATCAATCACCTTTTCAAAAATATTCAAATTGATTTCTTGGGGAACAACACCGATGAACTTCTTAACTCGGGAAAAATCCTGCTCAATATTACGGCCCAGAATATTGACCTCTCCCGACGTCTTCTTAACGAGATCCGTAACGATGCCGATAATGGTCGTTTTGCCGGCCCCATTCGCCCCCAAAAGAGCAAAAAAATCTCCTTCTTCGACCTGAAGGTCAACATTCTTTAAGGCCTGGGTGCCGTTGGCATAGGTCTTGGTCAAATTCTTTATTTCGATCGCTTTCATCAATTCTTCTTATCTTGCTGGGCATTATATTCGCCTTGCAGTCTTTTGCGAACACGCGAGGAATCTGAATCACGGATCACAGTTAAAAGCACGTCGGCCAAATCAGGACGGTCAGAATTTTGGAGGATTTGTACCTGCTTCTTAGCGCTATTAATATCCCCTTTATCGGCGTAGGCGACACCTAAATCATAATTGACCTGACTGTGATCGCCAGGCATTTCCAAAACCTGCCGATATATTTCAATGGCTTGATCCAAATGACCGTGATCATGTAAATTGCGCCCTTTATTATAAAGAAACTGCTGACCAAAACGCTTGTCACATGAAAGCGAAAACAAAAGGCATCCGACGAGCAGAAAAATCCCCGCTATCTCTGGCTTCTTTTTAAATAACATTCAACCCTCCCCTGAATCATTAACCTCGAGAGCATTATATTCATAATGCTCCTTCCTGTTAATTAAAAAATCTCTTTCTTTTTGTTGAGTTTTGCAAGAAGACCGATAAAAATGATCAAAAAAAGGAGACAAATCCCCAACAAACTCATATGAAGATAATTCTGATAATTGGAAGGGGCATAAACAAAACGGATTTTATACTCTCCCGGACCGGGAACAAGGCAAGCCATGAAATTGTAATTCGCCCGTAACACGGGCACCCGCGATCCATTCAAATAAGCTTTCCACCCTTTATCGTAGGAATCGGCAAAAAGCAAAAATCCCGTCGCGGGGGCCATGATCTGACTTTCGACACTGTTCGGACTCGATTTCATAATAGGAATAACAATTGCGTCTCTTTGTCCCCTTTCCACAGGAGAAATACTCTGGGAAATTAAAATGGTTTTGCGCGGATCAAAGGCTTCCTCCTTAAGACGATTGAGCAATGCCTCTTCATCAGCGACAATTTCCGCCGAAGAAATAAAATTCAACCGCGCCAAGGAAGTTGGCCGTTCAATCAAGTTACCTTTTGGGTCAAAAGTATAGCGCACAGCCGACAAATCCAAAAAACGATCATTATCCGTCGCATCCTCCGGGTAAAGCATATAAATCCCCTTGACATAACCAAACGCCATGAGAAGTTTAGAAAACCGCTTGGTCATATACCCGACGGTGCCTGTATAACTCGGCACATCAAAGACCAAATTTTTATTCGCATTAAAATCCTGACGGTCTTGATGGTTGACGCGGTAATTGACGAGATCCATTTGCCGGCGTATGGAAAAGTCGAGATCTTGATAAGCAAAACCTTTCGGATAAAAAGCATTCTTAAAATAAAACGGCGAAGTAATATTATTAAAGCGGGCATTAAAAACAATCAGGTCCATAGCGGTAAAAACCAAAAGGACCACAAAAATGGTTCCCGCGGATAAAGTCTTTTTCCTGATGGCGGCAAAACCCAAAAGGCCGATTTGCATGAGCAAGAAAAAGCGCACAAATCCGATCAAAACATCAATGGCATAAATTCGCACCGGCGGTTCCCAGCGGAAAACAATGTCTCCCGCTGGCGAAAAAATAAAACACGCACTCAAGAAAAATGCCATGAACACCGGCGCAAGTAAGGCGGTGAGCGATTTCTTCAATCCAAAATTTAAAATCATAACTCCCGCCGCACACAGCCATAAAAAAGGCAAAATCATTTCCGTGCCGAGGGCTTCTTTTTTAGGAATGGGAGCCAAAGTCAAAATTAAGGTTGTAAAAATCAAAATCGCCAAAATCAAAACATACAAAGCCTGGTTGACCACCATTAAAAATCTTTCCCTTTGCAAGACTCCACGGTCACGTAAAAAATAATAAACCGCAATGCCTAGACCCAAAGCAATAAAAATAATCCGTGTAAAGTAAGCTAAAGACGGAAACAAATAGGTCATGAACACAAAAAGATAAGCGGCTATCAAAAATCCAGCCACCCAAAGGTTTCGGAAAAAGTCCTTATTGTCAAAATGCCCCGCCTCCCACGCCATGGCGGTATAACCGATCAAAGCACAAATGCCGACGGGCAAAATAACCATGTAATAGCTGTAATGATTTAGCGGCATGCAAAGAATATTCAAAATTCCCCAAATGGGCTGCCAGAAAAGTGCTATCCCGAGAACCACAAGACTGTAAATTTTCCAAAAGGCATGCCGACCTTTGACAGGAGCCAAAAAACTTACGGTCAGCAGCAAGGCCGGGATCACTCCAAAATAAACAAAAAAGCCATTTTGCGAATTGGATGCCGGCAGTTCCAGTTCGCGGAAAATCAGACCCAGATTTTGGGATGCAAAAACATTGAAGGCGTCCGGTCCCATCCATCCTCCCAGTTCAGGGAGAAAAAGACGCACGGCCATATACGCCCGGTCATGAATGGTGTGAAAAGTTTCGGCCATCCGATTACTTTCCGTCACACCGGCAAGAGAGGAAAAAATCCGCACACTGCTGATAAGCGTTCCGACGATCCAGGCGGCCGCCGTCAGACTGAAAATTTTATTTCCGTCCTTCCCGAGCGACACAAACCGGTAAAGGGAAATGACGGCCAAAGATAAACAGGCATAAAAAATAAACGCCACATTGGCTGACGTCAGAATGAGTACAACAGCAAAAACCAGCAAAAGAAAACTGGCCAAGGGTTTGCGGCCCACCGCCGACCACAACACATAGAGATAAAACGTCATTGCGAAATAGGTTGATGTCGCGGGAAAAATTCCCATGGTGAAAATAAGCAAAGAGCACATTTGATACGTCACGGAAGAAAAAAGCGCCCAGCGTTTATTTTGCAATTCGATGGCAAAAAAACCGTAAGCCAAAATTCCCGTCGCGGCGACTTCAAAAAAAGATTTGAAGGTGACTGCAGTCAAAAGGGACGACGGCGGCGATAAAAAGACCAACCAATTTAAAGGATAATAAATCATGTCCCAGTGATTGGAATAAAAAGGAAAGCCGTTGTGAATGAGCGGATTCCATAACCACGGGGCATGACCGTGCAGAATATTTAGAAAGTTCTGCTGACTGTAATAAAAAAGTGGAAAAATCTCACCGAGATTATCGTAACTGAAAACCGCCACTTCACCCCGACTCACAAAAGGCCAAAAAAAACAGACCGCAAGAAAAACATGCAACAAAAAAGGATACATCGATTTAAACCGCAAGGAAATTTGCGGTCGGCGCACGGCAAGAAAGGGAAACACAACCAGCAAAAAGGCAAAAGCCAGATAAAAAGGCACAAAATATTTAAAAGCCTGACCAAGGCCGTTTTCCGGTTTTATACTGACCTCGGCATTCATCGGCTGGCCGCTTCGCCAAAGACCGCGAATCATGATGTGATTAAAAATAGTGGGCGGGCTCTCCAAAGTGTTAATCATCAATCCGATCTTACCAGCCGTTGTTCCCGTCGGATATTCAATAACTTTTCGATCATTAACCGTCAATTGAAAAAAACCGTTTTGCTTCTTGATCTCGACCGTCAGGGAAAGAGGAAGGTTGAAAGCCAGAGCTTTTAAATCATCAACTTTTCCATTTTTAAAATGGCCAATGATGATATCGTTTGTTTTTTTCTTAAAATAAATAAAATAATAATTTTGGGCATCGAGATAATCATAAAGAAATCCACATTCTTGGGGGTTGACCACCTGCATCGAAAAAGTATATTCCCGCCACGGATCTTCCGACAAAAGAAAATTATCCACGTTATTATGAGAGTGGGTGCGATAGAGGTTTGTCCCAGCTTGAGCCCAAGTGATGGTTTTTTTTAAATTGAAAATTTGGTAACGGGCGATTTTAACCGAACTTAAAAAATAAAAATATCCCGCTACGACAGCCAGGATAACCAAGCCAAAACCGATAGGGCTTTTAAAAATTCCTTTAAGAAATCGATTGATCATGGGGTCATTTTCGAAAACGGGCTAAAAGGTCGTCTAAACGACGCATGGATTCGGTAATAAGAGGGGTTTCTTTTACATCAGGCCCGGGAGAATCGACAGGTGCAGAAGGCAATAAGTCAGGGACAACAGGGGGTGGCTGTTTAACTTGATCGGCGCTTTTTTCTAATTCCTCCAAAATCAACTTGGGATTTGCGGCAGGAGGGGGTGGTTCAGTTTTCTCTCCTTCTTTCTTCTCTTCATTCATACCGCAACTCCTTATAAAATTCTAACCGTGCACATAAACCCGGTTGCGACCCTGCTCTTTGGCTTGATACAAAGTCCGGTCCACACGCATAATCAGTTCAAACCGCGACAGCGCCTTCTTATACTGGGTGACTCCAATGCTGACGGTCATTCTAGACTTAAATTCATATTTTTCAACAGCCATCCGTAATTTTTCAGCTGCACATCGGGCCTGATGAAGATCAGTATTGGGCAAAAGAATGACAAATTCGTCTCCCCCATACCGGCACACTTTATCGATCACCCGCAAATGACTTATAAAAACATGTCCCAATGTTTTTAAAAAAAGATCTCCTTCCGGATGACCGTAGGAATCATTGTAAGCTTTAAAATTATCCACGTCTATCATCAAAAGCGAAAAGGTATTGGCAAATCGATTGAAGCGCTGAATTTCCTCATCGACACTGGAAATAAAGCAGCGGTAATTCCATAAATTCGTCAAAGGATCGGTGACAGAAAGATATTCCAATTCACGGTAAAGCTTGGCGTTTTCGATCGCCACCGCCGCTTGACGGACAATCGCGCTTAAAATTTTAAGGTCGGTCTCATTAAATTGTTCCGTGCCCCTGCTTTTGTCGGAAATATTGACCACTCCAATCAACCGGCCGTTGAATTTGATCGGTGAACTCATGAAAGACGGACCGTGATAGGACGGCCCGTTGGGGCTTTCGAACCGCGGATCCTCATCGATGTTTTTGACCAGCACATCCCTTCCTTCCTTGGCCACCCGTCCGGCGATGGAATCTCCCAGCTTAATACAGGTCCTGGTGATAACGTCTGCGGTCAAACCTTTGGCGGCCTTGATGCACAATTCCCCGGCATTTTCATCTAACAACATGAGCGAACATTTATCCGCTTGTAAGATTGCGGTCGCCTTTTCGACGACAAAATCCATGAGGCGGTCAAGATTGCGGATAGACGTGACCCGTTCATCGAATCCGAGAATCTCCTCGAGTTTGATTTTTTCATTCTGCAATTTTTCTTCCAGAGCCTTCTTCTCACTGACGTCGTGCACAATGCCTTCAACCCCGATCACGTCGCCCAACTCATTGCGGATAAAGTTGCTTGTCGCTAAAAGGGTCACGACCGCGCCGTCAGCCCGCAGCACCTCGAATTCATAGTCACGGACAAATCCCTGCCTCTGCATTTGCCGCAGAAATTCTTCCCGCATTTGCGGAAAACGGTAAAGGTCTTTGGCAATGTTACGGCCCAAAAGTTCATCTTTATTTTGATAACCTAGGATTTCGAGGAAGGATTGATTCACAAAAAATAGCGTATCATTCACGTCGGCCATATATATCCCATTGCGGACCGACTCTACGAGATTACGGTACATCTTTTCCGATGCCGCAAAAAGCAAATTGATCTGTTTATCTTTCGCGATATAACCGGACATACCCTATCCTCGGCAATGCCTCATTCCGCTAAAATATCAAAGGCCATTTTCAAAATATCATATTGAGTAATGATCCCGCAAAGCTTTTTATCTTTGTCAACGATAGGTATACAACCGTATTTGTGCCGGACCATAGGACCGATTGCGTCGGCCATCGTATTTTTCAAACTCAGCGTAAAAGGATTCGCTGTCATGACTTTTTCCAAAATAAATCCGTCCATCATATCCATATCATAGACCCAAACGCCCTCTTCATTTTTATGCGGCGGTTGAAGTTTATACAGATCTCTTTGAGAAATGATACCCACAACCTCCGTATCTTTATTGACTATTGGCAAGTGCCGGATACGGTGTTCGTGCAAGGACCTGACCACGTCGCGGAAAGGAGCGTTGATTTTGACAGACAGAACCGGCGAGGTCATCGCTTCCTGAAGCTCAACCTTTTTGAGTAAAACCCGAATATAAAAATCTTCGCTGTGTCTAAGATGCATAAGTGTAATTAAATTTAGCTTACTCCAAATCAGAATAAATGTCATCCGTAAAGTCGACTCATTCCAGCAAAAATTAATTGGTCAACTCTTGGTCGTATGCTAATATACGTTTCAAGTGACCATGATGAATCAAAGTGAGCTTATCCTTTATACGACGGTAACAGGTATTATCAGCGCGCTGGCAACGGGTTTAGGCGCGATTCCGGTTCATTTTGTTAAAAATAACTCTAAACTCATCCGGGCTTTCGCTTCTTCGGTCGCCGCGGGCATGATGATTTCCGCTTCGGTTTTTTCTTTGGTCCAGGAAGCCATCAATCTCAAAGACCGGTTTCCTTACTCCAACTATATAGTGATCATCGGCCTTTTGCTGGGCTCAGGATTTTATTGGCTGACCAAGAAAATCTTAGAAAAGCATCCTGTCGAAAACCATCCTCTAGCGCATGGATTATCTCGTCGGGGAATTCTGCTTTTTATCGCCATGTTTGTCCATTCGATTCCTGAGGGAATCGCCATCGGCGTGGGCTTCGCGACAGGCAATCTGCATTTCGGCCTCATCATGGCCATGGCCATTTCCGTCCACAATATTCCAGAAGGCATTGCGGTTTCTCTGCCCTTGAAAGCCGAAGGATTTTCAACGCCCAAATGCGCCGTGATTTCCATCCTTACCAGCATTCCCCAACCCCTTATGGCGGTGCCCGCAGCACTTTTGACATGGGTGTTTGCTCCGGTCCTGCCCATTGGTCTGGGGTTTGCCGGCGGGGCCATGATCTATCTGGTGTTAGACGAATTGATTCCTGAATCGCTCAAAGACGGCGGAAAAACATTAACAGCCTGGGGGGTCATGCTGGGACTTTGTGGCATGCTCTTGATTACCAATCTTCTTAACGCCATACCCATCCATTGATGATCCTTGAAGAAAAAATTGCCCGCCTTCTGAAAAAAAAACATCAAACAGTCAGCGTCGCCGAATCTTGTTCCGGAGGACTTTTAGGGCATCAGCTAACAAATTTACCGGGAAGTTCGAAATATTTTTATGGCGGGGTGATTGTTTATTCCAATGCGGCCAAAGTAAAAACTTTAGGCGTCTCTGCCGACATTATTAAAAAACAAGGCGCCGTCAGTGCGCCCGTCGCACAAAAAATGGCGGAGGCGGTACGAAAACTTTTTAAAACCGATTTTGGAATAAGCATCACTGGAATTGCGGGCCCGTCGGGCGGGACGAAAGACAAACCGATCGGGTTGACCTTTATTGCTGTTGCAAAACAGAAGAAAATCTTATGCCGCCAATTTCGCTTCAAAGGAACACGCTTAAATATTAAGACCTTAGCTGTTCATTCCGCATTAAGATTCCTGTTAGAAATGATTTAATTTTACCCAATCGGCTACACGGACCGTGATCTGCATGATCACATTTGTGTAAATTCCAGCGACAACATCATCCATCATGACGCCCACACTGCCTTTTCTTTTTTCTAAAATATTGGCCGGATAAATCTTGCACATATCAAACGCTCGAAAAACAAAAAATGTCGTCCAAAAGACCGACCACGTCATGGGTAACATAAAAAAAGCGATCAAGGCCCCGGACACTTCGTCGATCACGATACAACGAGGGTCCTTTTCTCCGGCCAAATTTTCCATCCGACCGCTGGTCAAAAACCCGACCATTGTCACCACCGCAAAAAGCACCGCCCACGCCCACGGATGAAAAAATAAAATTCCTGACCCTAATCCTCCGATCAGCGTCGCGATACTGCCCGCGGCCACAGGACAATACCCCAGATAAAAAAAAGTAGCAGCGTATTTGACCAAATCATTCTTCATGAATTCTCAAAGCTAGTGCACTGTCAAATTAATTTTTAAAAGTTTACCTTTAAAAAAAGTACACTGTTGTACTGTGTTTCACTACAGTACTTTGTTAAAAAATATTTTTTCTACACTTATTTTCAAAACTGTTTTTACATAAAATTTGCGAATCCATGACTTACGTAATTTCAATGCGTTGTATCAAAATATTCTGCTTTTCTATTGATTCCTCGTCGTAAAC
>JANPFV010000078.1:0-6960 GCA_031423615.1 Candidatus Omnitrophota bacterium | reverse complement strand
TGACAAAAGTGTGGAAGGTTTAGCCAAGAAAACCAACAATCCCCGTTTTGCTTATGATGCTTACCGTCGGTTTATCCAGATGTACTCCGCGACAGCGATGGGTTTATCTAAACAACCGATGGAAGATATGCTCCATGACATGAAGCACCAATTGGGAATCAAAAACGATCCTGAAATCCCGGCTGAAAAACTCAAGGAATTGTGCGATCAATTCAAATCTTTTTACAAGATGAACAAGAAAGAAGAATTCCCGCAGGATCCCTGGAAACAATTGTGGGGTGCAGTCATGGCGGTTTTTAATTCCTGGGAAGCGGAAAAAGCGCAGACTTACCGTCGCGTGGAAAAGATCACCGACCTTAAAGGGACAGCGGTTAACGTGGTGCAAATGGTTTTCGGTAATAAAGGTGACAATAGTGGAACCGGCGTTTGTTTTACCCGCGATCCCAATACGGGTGAAAACGTTTTTTACGGTGATTATTTGATCAATGCCCAAGGCGAGGACGTTGTGGCCGGGATCAGGACCCCGCTTAAACTTTCTCGTTTGCAGGAAGATATGCCCAAAGCGTATGATCAACTCTGTGCTGTGCGCGCGATTTTGGAATCTTATTATAAAGAAATGCAGGATCTTGAATTCACCGTCGAAGACGAGAAATTATATATGTTGCAATGCCGCACGGGAAAACGTTCTCCTGCCGCTGCCTTTCGTATCGCTTTGGATCATGCCACCAAACCATTGCTTTCTGCATCACAATGCAAAGATCTGGTTAAAAAAGGATATTTGCCGGCTAAGTATGCTGCGCTGGCTGTTAAGCCGGTTATCACCAAGGAACAGGCGGTTAACCGTATTTCCTCAGATGACATTGAACGTTTGTTTTATCCTGTCATTGATCGCAATAAAACCAGCGTCGATCAATTGAAAACCGCAAAACTGGGCAGCGGAATCAATGCGGTTCCCGGCGCTGCGGCGGGCAAGGTTGTTTTTACCGCGGCGGAAGCGGAGAAGCTTGGTCATAAGGGCGAACGAGTCATTCTTGTGCGTAAGGAAACCAGTCCGGAAGATGTCGGCGGAATGCATGCGGCCAAGGGGATTTTAACCGCCACCGGTGGAAAAACTTCACACGCCGCGGTTGTGGCCCGTGGTTGGGGAAAATGCTGTATCGTTGGATGTGAATCATTAAATATCAATTACGATACAAAATCTTTTGTGATTCATGGAAAGACGATTAAGGAAGGCGATTACATAACCCTCGATGGTTCGGCTGGTGATCTTTACAGTGGAGATTTGGCGTTGAAGGAACCTGAATTGCCGGAAAGTTATTACACGATTTTAAAGTGGGCAGATGAGTTTAGGACGCTAAAAGTCCGGACGAATGCCGACACTCCTTATGATTCCCAGAATGCGATCAAGATGGGAGCCGAGGGAATTGGACTTTGCCGCACCGAACACATGTTTTTTGATACGGAAGAGCGCCGTTTGGCGATCCAAGAGATGATTGTGGCTGAAACATTAGAAACCCGTAAAACTGCACTGTCTAAGCTCTTGCCCTTTCAAACGGGTGATTTTTATGGTATTTTTAAGGCTATGAAAGGCAAGCCGGTCACGATCCGATTGATCGACCCGCCGCTGCATGAGTTTACACCTAAAGATGATGCGGGAGTTCAAAAGTTAAGTAAAATTACCGGCATTGATCCTGAGAAAATAAAGCATCGTTGCGAGCAATTGCATGAGAGCAATCCGATGTTAGGTCATCGCGGTTGCCGTTTGTGTATCACCTATCCTGAGATCTTGGATATGCAGATCACGGCTATTATTGAAGCCGGAATCAAGTGTGTTAAAGAAGGCATAAAGGTTTTTCCAGAAATTATGCACCCTTTGACAATGGACAAAAAGGAATTTCAGGTTTTGGAACAACAAACCCGTATGGTCGCTGACCGTTTGATCAAGCAGTCTGGAGTGAAGTTGCCATACCTCGTCGGGACGATGATCGAAATTCCGCGCGCGGCCTTACTGGCGAATGAATTGGCAGAGATTGCGGAATTTTTCAGTTTCGGGACCAATGATCTGACCCAGATGACATTGGGCTTATCACGTGACGATGCGGGACGTTTTCTTCCGACATATGTCGCAACGGAAAAAGACGGTGGAAAGGGAATTTTTAAAGATGATCCTTTTCAAAGCCTCGACCAAGAGGGTGTAGGAATGCTTGTCAAGATTGGTATCGAGCGCGGTCGTTCGACCCGCAAAGATCTTAAGATCGGGATATGCGGAGAGCATGGCGGCGAAGCCGAGAGCGTAAAGTTTTGTCACCGCGTCGGAATGGATTATGTGAGTTGTTCACCGTATCGTGTTCCAATCGCGCGTTTAGCCGCGGCGCAGGCCGCTTTAGCAGGTAAGGCGCCGGGCAAAGCTCCAAAGGCAGCGAAAAAAGTTTCTCAGAGAAAGTAAACTTATAAACCTCAAAGGTGACCATGGTTGACCCTATAAAAGCATATCTTAAGGATATTCGGAATATTCCTCTTCTGTCCGCGGAGGAGGAAATTACGCTTTCTCGTCGATTGCTAAAAGGAGACAAGGAGGCGCGCAATAAAATGATTCGCGCCAATTTGCGTTTGGTTATTTCCATCGCCAAACGATATGTCAATCTGGGTGTGCCTTTAAGTGATTTGATTGAGGAAGGCAATATTGGTTTAATGAAAAGCGTTGAAAAGTTTGACCCTGAACGAGGTTTCCGTTTTTCTACGTATGCGGCGTGGTGGATTAAACAAGGGATTTCCCGCGCGATTATTGACCAGGGGAAAATGATCCGGGTCCCGGTATACATGAATGAGGAAATCCTTCGTTACAAAAAAGCTCTTGAAAAACTCACTCATAAATTGAAACGCAAGCCGCGGACCGGCGAATTGGCCAAATCGTTACAGATTCCTGTGGCCAAGGTCAAGGATCTTGAGAAGTCAATCTCCAAAATGTCGAGCTTAGAGGCTCCCATTGGTGATGATGGAGAAAGTCAGGTCAAGGACATCATTGAAGATGAAAATACTGCCTCCCCCGACCAGACGATGGAAATATTCTTTAATAAGGAACGCACCAACAGTTATTTGGATATGTTAAGTGAGCGTGAGCGCAAGATTTTGGACATGCGTTTTGGGCTTACCGACGGTGAAACACATACGTTGTCTGAGATTGCGAAGGTTTTGGGCGTGTCCCGTGAGCGCGTCCGGCAGTTGGAAGCCGCGACGATCAAAAAGATCCGCCAAGTCATTAAAGATCAAAAGCAGACCCGCTAAATGCCGATCATTAGAATCAAGAAGCGAAAGAAAACATTCGTCCTTGTTATTCCCAGTTTCGAGGACATTTTTAATGCTTTTTATGCAGGCGAAATCATCAAAGGGGCCAGCATGGCCGCCTCCCGCTTAAAGATCGACATCCTCATTCATATTACAAATCGTTTTGACCATCGGGGATGGTTGGATGCTACCTTGCTCGATCGACGTTATATCGACGGTATTATTTTTGGAGATATTGATAATGACATTAATGTCGTCGAAAAAGCCATCACCCGGGGTATTCCGACGATTGTGCTCAATAATTATTTAGAAGAACCCATCAATTGTATCGGAATAGACAATTTTCAGGCCGCCAAGAACGTTGTGGACCATTTCATAAAACTTGGTCATCATAATATCGCAACTATCGCCGGAGATCTTTCCACTCAAGCGGGAAAAATGCGTCTTGACGGTTTTCGCCAGGCCTTAAAGGAAGGGCATATGCCAGTTTCTCCGGAGAGCATTGTGCAGGGTGACTTTTTGCGGACTCCGGCACGCGCGGCGGCGATCAAACTCCTCAAATTGAAAGAGTGCCCTACCGCTATTTTTGCCGCTTCTGACGTTATGGCCTTTGAATTGATTGATGTGGCGCGGGCCAATAATTTGAATATTCCCGAGGATTTATCCGTCATTGGTTTTGATGATAATCCGTTGAGCGTCAATAGTTCCGTGCGGTTGACAACGGTTTCTCAGCCGTTGATGGAAATGGGACGTTTGGGTGTAGAACATTTAAAGCAGATCAGCAATGCCGAAGCTCCGCTTCCTTTGAAAATGATGTTACCGGCTAAATTGATATTGCGTGCTTCGACTGGACCCTGCTTAGAAAGAAAATCATGACCAAGAAAAAGTTGAACGCAGAACATCTACAAAAAATTGTCCGGGATATTCCCGATTTTCCAAAAGCCGGAATTGTTTTTAAAGACATTTCCACCATTCTTCAGGATGCAACAGCATTGCGATGCGCGGTCGACCTTATGGCGGAGAAGTTTAAAAAGCATAAGATTACAAAAGTCGTGGCTGTTGAATCACGCGGATTTATTTTTGGGTCGATTCTGGCGTACAAGCTCGGCGCGGGATTTATTATTGTCCGCAAAAAAGGCAAACTGCCGTACAAAACCCGTTCGATCAGCTACGCGTTGGAGTACGGCACCGACACCTTGGAAATTCATGATGATGCTTTGAATGCGAAAGACCGCGTTTTGATCGTCGATGATCTATTGGCCACCGGCGGAACGGTCGAAGCAACGGCGCAATTGATCAAGGAGTTCAAGGCCCGCATCGTCGGATGTGCTTTTTTGATCGAATTATCCTTCCTTAAAGGCAGAAAACGACTTAGGCGTCTGCCTATTTTTGCAGTAATCACGTATTGATCCCGCATTCCATTAAAAATACTGTCATATATATTAACGTGATGTGAAAGTTTTTCTGATCCGCCAAGTCCTTTTAGGCAAATAGCGCCATAGAGGCGCAATGCAAATGAGCCGCAAAAGGACTCGGCGAATCATCAATCATAACGATAGATCAAAACTTGCACCCGGGGTATAGGGGTATATATTAGAGAAGTTATATTTTATTCCATTTTGCGCCCGTAGCTCAGTATGGATAGAGCGCGGCTCTCCTAAGGCCGGCGTGGTTGGTTCGAATCCAACCGGGCGCATTTTCTGCCTAGTACTGTGTAAATCTAATTGTTAATAGTGAAACACAGTACAACAGTGCACTTTTTCTAAAGGTAAAATTTTAAAAGTTAATTTGACAGTGCACCAGTAAGATTTTAATAAAAAATAATTAGAAATATTATTGACACTCCCAAGTCATTATGTGAGAATGACTTTGTTTTTAAAAATTCGACGGTGTTTTTATTGACACGCGTCGATTTTTCCAATCCAGTGATGATTCCAATCTGACGAAGAAAGGAGGAGATGAAAAAGCCAAGTCCGGGTCATCAAACACTGGTCTAAAAGTGACATCAACTAGACCTATACATCGCTATCTAGTTATATATATTATCACGTCAGGCAACTGACTCTCTGGGAGGAGAAAAAATGAAAAAAGTTATTTTAGCCATGCTTTTGGTCGCTCTTGTGGCCATGCCGGCATTCGCTAGTGTTCAAAACGTTAAGGTCAGCGGCGACATCGAAAGCACCTACGTTGTCCGCAATCAGTTTGATCTTGGCAATCAAAATGCAACATTGAAATATCGTCAGAATTTTCTATTAACCCAAACCCGCTTACGCGTAGATGCCGATTTGACTGACAATGTGCAAACAACCGTCGGTTTGATCAACGAACGCGTTTGGGGTGCCGATGTCGATACCTCGAATGGTAGTAATGATATCGATCTCAACTTAGCCTACGTCACTTTAAAGGAAATGCTTTACTCTCCCTTGACGGTGATTGTTGGTCGTCAGAATTTCGCATTTGGAAATTCTTTCGTCATTGATTCTACCGGATCAAATAATAGTGCTTCCACAGGAGGTATTGCTGCCGCTGCGGGAGATTTGACAAAGAGAACAGCTCTGGATTCTGTCCGTTTTATTTTGGATTACAATCCGTTAACAATCAACGTGATTGGTTCTAAGATAAGCGCGGGTAATTTTGCCGGAACTGGTACTTTGAAAGATGATCAAGACCTGCTCGGTACTAACGTTGCCTATCAATTGGGTGATAAATGGCAGAGCATGCTGGAAGCGTATTATTGGGCCAAACTGGATCATAGCGTCAATGCCGGTGCTGGATCCAAAACGGATACGGTTTATATGCCTGGTATTCATGCCAGTACTAACCCGATCAAGGGATTGAATCTTTCTGCTGAAATTGCGATGCAGAGAGGTAATAAGTTCCAATCCGCAGGTACCAACATCAAGCGTCAAGCTACAGGTGCTCAAGCTATCATCAATTATGCGATTCCCTATGCACCGATCGCCAAGTACAGCCCGGCGGTCATGGGCGCCTACACCTTTGTTTCTGGTGAAAAGCATCCATGGGAAGCGGGGAATTCTCCGACTGGTAACGAAACCCGTTATACAGCTTGGGATCCCATGTTTGAAAATCAAGCTGGCGGCACGATCTATAACAGCTTGTTTAACTTAACGAATGCCCATATCATTACCACAAAAGGGTCCGTTAAGCCTATCAACGATGTGACGGCGTCGGTTCAGATGGATAATCTTTGGTTAGACAAAGAATCTGCCGCTGGAACATTCACGACGGTATTACCTGATGCCAATACGACAAACGTCGCGGCCACGACAACCAACCGTTATATTGGTACGGAAGTTGGTTTAGGTTTGGCCTATGCTTATACTGACGATGTCACGTTAGGCGCTAAATTCAACTGGTTTACGCCGGGCGAATTTTTCAGCTCCGCGAATCAGAACACGGCTTCTCAGATTTTAGTTAACGCTAACGTTAACTTCTAATATCTGAAAGTTGTTTGTAGTTTGAAAGCCCCGCAGGAAAATCTGCGGGGCTTTTTTTGGGTGTGCGCGGCATGCATGTGAACTAGACGGTGAAAGACCGTTACGGAGGAGATAGCACCAACCGTTAGCCAAAGGCAAGGGTGTCCGTCGCGAGGCGGAATCTGAAAGAAGTCATAAGGCAAAATCTCGGCCTGAGGAACACGAACTGCAAGTGAGG
>JANPFV010000077.1:0-28645 GCA_031423615.1 Candidatus Omnitrophota bacterium | reverse complement strand
ATTAATTGTGAAGATCTCGATATTCTCAGCCGTGCCGGAATCAATTGGTCAAGCATCAATGATATGAGTGATGCGGGAATTAATTGGATGGACATCGATACAATGAGTCAATCAGGCATCAACTGGGTGAGTATTAATGATTTGAGTGATGTGGGCATTAATTGGGAAGACTTGGATATGTTAAGTGACGCAGGGATCAACTGGATTGATCTTGATGTTCTGAGTAAAACTGGAATCAACTGGAGTGATTTTGATGTGTTAAGCCGTTTAGGAATCAATTGGTCGAGCATAGATGATCTTTCTGTGGCTGGGATCAACTGGCAGGATATCAATACTCTCAGTGTTGCGGGAATCAACTGGAGCGATTTTGGTATCTTGTCAACAAGCGGAATCAATTGGGCAGATTTGGATACATTGAGTGACGCAGGCATTAATTGGGACAATATTGGGGATTTAACGGACGCCGGGGTTAATTGGATCGATATAAACAAATTAACGAATGCGGGAATTAATTGGGATAACATTGGAGAGCTTTCTGGGGCCGGGGTCAATTGGAGCGATATTACCGTTCTTTCCGATGCTGGTATCAATTGGGCTGACATGCAAACGTTAAGTGCGAGCGGTATAAATTGGGTTTCTATTAATGATCTTTCTGATGCGGGTATTAATTGGGCTGATCTCGATGAAATGACGGCATCGGGAATCAACTGGCTGGATATTAGCGTTTTCAGTGACGCGGGTATTAATTGGACTGACCTGGACGTTTTGAGTGATGCAGGGATCAATTGGAGTGACATTGACACTCTGAGTGATGTTGGTATCAATTGGACGGATATCAGCAGAATGTCTGATGCTGGAATTAATTGGTTGGATGTAGGAGCGATGAGTAGGGTCGCGATCAACTGGACGGATATTTCTTACATGTCGGGATCTGGGGTCAATTGGGCAGATATCGGATTAAGCAGTGTTTCAGGAATCAATTGGGCGGATTTGGCCTCTATGACCGCTGCTAATATTAATTGGTCGGACATTGCTTATTTAGCCAATAATGCCCGAACCTTGGTGAGCAACGTTGCGGCCATTCTGAATGCAGTTAATACTCTGAATTCTTTGATAGGAAGTTCTACGGATACGGGGACGAACAGTTTATTTGGTATGGCTAATTCGATTTTATCGACGGTTCAGGCCATTGAAACCGGCGGGTCTTCTGATACGATAAATTCTATTTTGACTCAGGTCAATGCCATTACGGCAACTTTAGGGACCACAACGGATACGCCAGCCACGACTTCGGTTTTCGGTAAGATCGCACAAGTTGTCGATTATGTCGATACGCTGGAGACATCCGTGGGTAGCAAGACTGATACTGATGCGGCCAATACGATTTTTGGCGAATTGTCCCGGCTCCAGCAGATCAGGGCCAATGTTGATAAGGCCAAGGGCAGTGCCGAAGCGGCCCTGGGAGAAGCGCAAGGCGTACGTAACGAATTGGGAGCCAAAGGAAAGACCGAAACGGCTTACCAATCGATCGATAAACTCAATGATGCTTTGAAGCAATTACAAACCGCAACGCAACAAATTTCGGAAAGCGAATTGGAATCTGGGAAAGTTGCGCAACAGATGGTGGGAACGTTGGCGAATTTTGTAAACGAAAGCAATAAAGCCGCAGGTTTAGGGGGCAGCGGCCTCGATGTTACTCCGCTTTCGGAAGCAGAAGCGAGCGACCAACAAAAAGTCTTTGGAAAACTCGATGAGATCACGGCGAAATTAAATGCTTTAAAAGAAGCTACCGAGACAGAGGGCGTGGTTGTCAAGTCGTGGTTTGAAGGCGGCAGTTAAGATCAGGAGTTTTATGAATCGATTGAACTATTTCTTAATAGTCATTTTTATGATGTCTCTTTTTATAAGGGGGCCCTTTGTTTTTGCGGGGGAACTCACGATGAATCTCGTGGCTGTGAATCCTTCAGAAACAGAAACTAAGGATGTCGATATTAAATATTTTTTACCCAAGGAACTGGAGCCGAGCGACGTTCTTGATTCGGGTGAACTCAAAGTCGATTATGACGTCGATAAAAATCTTTATTATGTCAACGGAAAAGTCAAATTTGCCCCGAAAGAATCAAAAACTTTTAAAATCCGCGTCAATGATGTCTGGATGATCACTGCGGAAGAAATCAGTGTGTTAAAACAAAATATGGACGGCAATTTGTCTTTAATTGAAGCCAATAAAGAGCTTTATCCAAATGCCAAGCGAGAGCGCGATAAACTTTTTGAGCAGTTGGATATCATTCTGACCCAGCAGCAAAGTTATTCGGATAACATTGAGCGGCGGATTGAACAATATCGCGCCTACGCCGGGATTGTAGAAAGAATCCGCAAAAGAATTTATGATCCCAATTTCTTGGAAAAAGAGGCCCAGACGGAAGATCTTGGCGATGAGGGAAAAACAATCAAGCTGGTGCTTTCCGTCAAGAATCCCTCGACGGTCGAAGAAAAGACGGTTAAACAAAAACATTTTTTGCCTGCAGAAATTCGTGAAGAAGATATCGTGGATAAACAGGGTTTTGATATCCGTTTTGACGAGAAAAAAGGTAAATCTTATTTGGCTAAAGAAGATGTCTTTAAGCCGGGGGAAGAAAAAAAATATGAAATTGTTCTTCGCGATGTGTGGCGATTTCCCGTCGACAAATTAAATCCGATGGAGAAGCGGGCCAAGGTGGCGATGGAAGAAATTAAAGACTCCTCCTATGCCTCCAGCGGTCAATATTTATTTGAGGAGTTGACAAAACAAATTGAATTGATTCGGGAAACACAAAGCCGGGAGTTGTCTCCCAATCAGCATATCGGGATTTTTCGTACCAATCAAAAACGTTATGATGACGTCAAGGCTTCCGTCGAGCGTATTGAGCAAATGCTGGCTATTGTGAAGGCTAAAAAACTTGAAGAATTGGAAGGCAGCAAAGTCAAAAACGTTTTGAAAAAATTGCAGGCCTTGCGGGGTTTGCAAGCTTTATCTGAGGCTGTTTTCAAGAAAGGGATTACCGTCACAATGACGTGGCGCATCATCGGCGGGGCTATTGTTTTTATCGGTTTTTTTACGGCGTATCATTTTTTCCTTTGGGCCGGACGTTCGAAAAAAATGTCAGACAGTGCATCTTTAAAACCGGGAGAAGAAATCAAGGTTGTCCCGAAGCCTGCACCGCCGACTAAAGGCACATAAGGCCGAATAAGTTTTTATGAATTTCTAATTTTTCCCTCGTTTGTTTGGTATAATTTACACATCTTAGACATGTGTTTATAAAGATTCATTGTTATATTGATAAAAAGACCGGTGTTAGGATAATCCCCCATGGTTGAACTGCGTTATACAGAAGAAGGCGTTGTTCGTGTTATCCGCGGATGCATTGTTATCGTCGAAGGTTTCCGCAATTGTATCAATGGTCAGGTTATCCGTTTTGGTTATGGCACCATGGGAATCATCGTGGGGTTTGATGAAAAAGAAGCCCAGGTTCTGATCATCCGCCAGCAAGTCAATCTCAAAACCGGCGACAAAGCTCTCGCCTCTTTGGAACCTTTTAATACTCCGGTGGGAAGCAAATTCATCGGCCGAATTATCAATCCTCTGGGTGAACCCAAAGATGGGCTGGGAACGCTGGAAAGTGAGGAGATGCGTCCTATCTTCGTCGATGCTCCTTCCATTTTGCAGAGAAAAGTCCTCGACCGGACCCTTGAAACGGGAATCAAGGTTATTGATGCCATGATACCGGTTGGATTTGGGCAACGTGAACTCGTTCTCGGCGACAAAATGACCGGCAAAACAACCGTCTGCACGGACGCGATCATTAATCAAAAATCAACGGGAGTCTTTTGTGTTTACTGTGCTATCGGAAAAGCGCAATCTGCCTTGGGTAAAGTCGTTCAGCTTTTTATGAATCATGGTTGTTTTGATTACACGTGTATTGTGGCTGCGACCGCTTCTGCGCCTCCGGGTCAACTCTACCTTTCTCCTTATGTTGCGTGTGCCGTCGCTGAATATTTCATGTACAAAGGGAAAAATGTTTTTGTGGTGTTTGACGACTTGACCAAGCATGCCTGGGCGTACCGTGAAATTTCTCTGTTGCTCGGCCGTGCGCCCGGCCGCGACTCTTATCCCGGTGATATTTTTTATCTCCACTCTAAAATGGTTGAACGTGCTGCGTATCTTACCGAAGATCTTGGCGGAGGATCCATGACCCAATTTCCGATTGTCGAAACATTGGAAGGAGATTTGACGGGGTATGTTCAATCCAATCTGGTTTCTATGACCGATGGACAAATTTATTTGAGTACGCCGCTCTTCGGCGAAGGCCAGAAGCCAGCCGTGGATCTCGGGTTGTCCGTCTCACGCGTCGGCAGCAAGGTGCAATGGCCGGCGGTCAAGAAATTGGCCGGTCCGCTTCGTCTTGAATTTTTGCAGTACCGCGAAGTCCTTCGCGTTTCCAAGCTTAAAACTTCCGGCGGATCTGACGAAGCTGAAAACCAACTCAAGGCCGGAGGGATTTTGACGGAAATTCTTAAACAAGAGCGCGACCATCCCGTCCGAAGTGAAACCTTAGTCATCATTCTCTATGCTTATTCAAAGAAATTCTTACATGAATTGATGTTAGAAGAAGTCATTATTTTTCAAAAGGAAGTTTACGATTATTTTGTGAAAAGAAGCCCGGATATGTTGGCGAACCTCCGGCAAAAACGAGTACTAGATGATGAAATGATGAAAATAATCGACGGAATCATGACCGAATATATTAAAGAAATTGCTGCAAAACGTCCCAAAGAGGAATCGGAAGGCGAGGACGCCCAAGTCGGGGTGGACACGCTCGATAAAGCCACGTCTAAGAAATAGTCCAAGGCCATGGCAAAGTACAAGTCTACTTTTAAATTATCCATTATGACGCCGGAGGCGTTGCTGTATCAAGGGCAGGTGGAAAGTGTGTTTTTTAGCGGCGATCAGGGTGAGTACGAACTTTTACCTTACCATTATCCTGTTTTGGGTATTTTGATTAAGGGAAATATTATTATCAACTGGCGTGAGGCTGTTCCGGTCAAATTTGGATTGGTCCGTTTTTTTGCAAATGACTGTATCGTTCTCGTCGAAGAATTAGAACGATTACGGCCGCAGAAAGGCAAGAAAGGCGAAGATATCGCGCTCGAAGATCCTGACGCCGCGCACCATGTTTAAAAGAATCGGAAGGTTTTAAAATGCAGTGGGCAGAAACACTTCTTATCGTTTCTATTATGTTGATTTCGGTATTAGGACCGTCGATTGTCATCGCAGTCTTAGGCTACGCGGTGATCAAGGCCTTGAGCCGTAACCCTTCCGCCGCATCCAAGATTTTTATGGGCATGCTGGTCATGCTTTTGTTCGTTGAAGTCATTTCGATCATTTCCATTCTTATTATTTTCCAACTTTTCGGAAAATGAAAGAAGCGGCAAAACCATTTTTGAGGGTTTATGGGATCAGCAGCCCTGCTTTTTATTATCATTTTCTTTATTGTTACGCTCATTCCTTGCGTGGGGGTCGGCTGGCTGGGATATAAATTGATCACACGATTGGGGCGCTTTCCCAGTAAGACACCGGCCATTCAGTTAGGGATATTAGTCAAGTTGATCATTGTGGAAGTGGTTTCTTTGACCTTACTTTTGTTGCTTTTTAAAATTTTAGTTGCCGAATAATTTTTGTTTTTCAGAGAGGAGTAATGCCATGGATTTAGGCATGATGTTGATAAAAGCGATCGTCGTGGGGATGGTTTTTGTCCTGATTGGTGGTTTTTTTATCTGGAAATTCAGTAAAGATACGATCGATAAGGATTTGAACCGTTTGAATAAAGAAACGGAAGCGGTGCGTTCTAAGCAAACTGAATTGAATGAGAAAATCAAGCAAGCCAGCGAAGAATTGTCGAAGCGTAAAGCCGAAGCGGACGCCCTCGTCGTGAAAATGACCGAAGACGCCGAAAAAGCGGCGCGGGATGAAAGAGAAAAGCTCGTGAATAAAGCCCGGCAGGAAGGCGAAGAAATCATCGTCAAGGCCAATAACACAAAGGAAGATATCCGTAAATCGATCGTTAAAGAAATGGATATGAAGGCCGTTGATTTTACGGCCTTGATTCTCAATGAAGTTCTCAGTAAAGAAGGTCGGACGGCATTAGATGAATGTATGATCACCGAGTTTATTGAAAGTCTCGTCAAGCTGGATATGGAAATGATCGGCGAAGATATCAAGACCGCGGACATTGTGACAGCCTCGGCCCTTTCGGAAAGGATGCGCAATCTTTTGAGCGAAACCCTTTTAAAAAAATTAGGGCGCACCATCGCGATTACCGCTACAACGGATCCTAAAATTCTCAGCGGAATGATTTTGCGTTTTGGCAGTTTGGCTTTAGACGGCAGTTTGAAAAGCATGGTGCGCGAAAGCGCAACGGGTCTGAAAGAAAAACTGGAAAAGGGGCTTTTGTAATTTTAAAAAAGGATGACGGTATGGGAAAAGCGATGAAAATTAAACACGATTTGGACGATATCACCGAACTCGTCGAAATCATCCAGGTTTTAAAGGACGTCGCAGACACAAAATTCCATGATTTAGCTAACCGGAAAGACCGGTTTGCGCGGTTCGGTGAGTCGTTCGTCGAATTTTTCCGCATGATCAGTCTTTCTACGGTGCGGCATCCTTTGGTGTCCAACGATGTCGCTAAAGTCGGGATCGTTGCTGTGACTTCCGAAGGCGGTTTCATGGGCGATTTGAATGCCAAAACAATCCGGCATGTCATGGCCGAAAAGGAAGCCAACCCGAACAGTGATTTAATGGTTGTGGGACGTAAGGGAGTGGAGCGTTTGCGGGTTGTCCAACCGGATATGAAAACGTTTATTAATTTAGATGAAGTCGGTCTATATGAAACCGCTATTCAAATCAAGGATCATGTTATTAAGGAGGTCATGGAAGGCCGGTTGGGAAAAATTCTTGTGATTTATCCCTGGTCTAAGAATTTTAATCTCCAAAAGCCCCGCACGATTAAACTTTTGCCTTGCGATGAACTTTTGACCAAACAGGCGGAATTTGTCGACAGTATTGAATCCGTGATTGAGGAAAGCGATCCCGTCGATGTTATAGGATATCTGGCCGACATGTGGATGGTCTGCCGTATTTACGAGGTTTTGCATGACACGTCTATTTCCGAATCTGCGGCGCAGTCGCAACAATTGGAGGCCAGCGTGCAGAAAATGAAAAAGGATAAAAAGGGCATTGCTGCGGCTTTCGGTAAAGCCCGCAAAGGCGACATTGATAAAAGTATGAGAGAGGTCTTTACATCGAGAATGATGTCCGGCGGAGGACGCCGCTAAAGGAGTTGGGCTGTGGAAAATAAAGAACCTGAAAAAAAGGATCCGGAGAAACAGCCGGAAGCCATCAAAACGGAAAAAACCGTTGAGGCTCAAGCAACCTCTGAACCAGCCGTGACCGTGGCCGCTGACAATAAAGACAAAAAACCGCGGCGGGGTTTGGGACGGGTGTCTTCGGTCCAGGGTCCGGTCGTTGACGTCCGTTTTGATAATATCGATGACATCCCCGCTCTGTATGATTGTATTGAAGTTTCGACTTTCGACAAAAAACCCATCATTCTGCAAACGGCCGAACATTTAAGCAAGAATCTCGTGCGCACCGTGGCCTTGCACGACACGCTGAATCTGCAATTGAATGCGCCGTGCTGGAATACTTTTCAGCCGATCACTATTCCGATCGGGGATGAATGTTTCGGACGTATTATGGATGCCGTCGGAAACCCTATTGATCAGAAAGGCCCGATTAACGCACCGGTCAGAAAACCGATCCGGGTTTTGCAACAGACTTTAAGTTATGACTTAAAGCAAAAAAAGGCCGCCAAATTGGAAGTTTTGGAAACCGGCTTGAAATATTTCGATCTTTTGTATCCGCTCGTTAAAGGAGGAAAGACAGGAATTATCGGCGGGGCCGGTTGCGGGAAAACCGTCGTTATTTTGGAACTTATCAACAATATCGTCAAGGAACACGGTGGGGCCTGCGTGTTTGCCGGAATCGGAGAACGGATCCGCGAAGGAAACGAGCTCTTTCACGAATTGACCGACAGTAAACTCTTAAATAACGTTATGCTCGCCTACGGACAGATGGACCAGCCTCCCGGCGCGCGCGCTGAGGTCGTTAATACGGGAATCACTTTGGCTGAATATTTGCAGGGGAAAAATAAAGACATTCTTCTTTTTATGGATAATATTTTTCGTTTCATTCAGGGAGGTCAGGAAGTCTCCACTCTTTTGGGCCGCGTTCCTGCCGAAACAGGTTATCAGCCGACGTTAGCTTCCGAGGTCAGCGGTGTTCAGGAACGGATCCGTTCTTTGCCCGGTGGTGGTTCGGTCACCGCTTTGCAGGCCGTGTATGTTCCTGCCGACGATATGACTGATCCTGCGGTCGTCGCTATTTTCAGTTATCTCGACGGGTCCGTGGTTTTGTCCCGCGACTTGGTCCAGCGCGGGATGTATCCCGCTATTGATCCCTTGCAAAGTTCATGCAGTAACCTTGACCCTAACGTCGTGGGAAAAAGGCATTTTGATATTTCCCAGACCGTCATCCAACATTTCAGTAAATACAATTCGCTGAAACGTATCGTCGCTGTCATCGGGGTTGAGGAACTTAATAAAGAAGACCGTATGGTTTATGGCCGCGCACAGAGACTTTTAAATTTTATGACCCAGCCCTTTTCGGTCAGTGAGGTTTTTACCGGAAAAAAGGGACAATATGTGCATCTGAATGAAACGTTAGACGGTGTGGAAGCGGTTCTCCGGGGAGATTATGACAAGACCAAGCCTGCGGATTTTTATATGATCGGAAAAGCGCCCAAACTCGGGTAATGTCTCATGGTTAAACACAGTGATAAAATTCTTGCGGATGAACTGGTTAAGGCGGGGCTCATCAGTCCCGCCAAAGTTGAACAGTTGCTCGCCGAGCTTCAGTCATCCGCTGAACCCTTGCATGTCTATCTTATCCGTCATGGCTTAATCCCAGAACGACAGGTCTTAGAAAAACTCGCCGCCCTCCATCGTCTCCCGTTTTTGGAATTGAAATCTTTGAGCATTGATAAAGCGGTCGTTGATAAAATTCCTGTCCGCTTTGCGACTTATTTTAAATTTATGCCCATCAAGATTGAAGGCCGGGTGTTGACGGTTGCGACTGCGAATCCGCTGGACATCAAATTTCAGGATGAGATCCGGGTTCATCTCGGCCTGGAACCGAAAGTTGTTTTGGTCAGGGAAGTAGAAGTGGCCGACGCCTTGAATAAATATTACGGTCTTGCCGCCGACACCTTAGACCGACTATCGAAGGATACTAAAAAAACGATGGGTGGTGAAGCCCCGGCAATCTGGGTCGAAGACCTGGAAAGAAATGAGAATGACGCCTCGGTCAGCAAGTTGGTTAATGAAATTCTTTTGGAGGCGTATAAGAAAAGAGCGACCGATATTCACATCGAACCTTACCGGAACAAAGTGCGCGTTCGCTACCGTATAGACGGGATTTTGTTAGATGCCAATATTCCTCCCGGCGTCAAACCGTTTTTGCTTTCCATCATTTCCCGTATCAAGCTCATGGCCAATTTGAGTATCGTCGAAAAACGTTTGCCGCAAGACGGCAGTGCTATCGTGAAAACAAAGGAACAGGATTTGGACCTACGCGTTTCTACGATTCCGACACCCCGCGGGGAAAGTATGGTCATTCGTATTCTGCCAACCCATGTGACGCTCTTGAATCTGGAAAAATTGGGACTGGCGGAAAGAAATTTAAAGATTTTTCATGAGTTGATTCAAAAACCACACGGAATTATTTTGGTCACCGGACCGACGGGCAGCGGTAAGACAACAACATTGTACGCTTGTCTAAATGAGTTAAACACCGCCGACCGCAAGATCATCACCTTAGAAGACCCGCTCGAATATGAACTGGAAGGCATCACTCAAATTCAAGTCAATTCCAAAGTGAGCCTGGACTTTGCCACCGGACTACGTAGTGTTTTACGTCATGACCCGGATATCATTATGGTCGGCGAGATCCGGGACGCCGAAACGGCAGAAATTGCGATCCGTACGGCGTTGACCGGACATTTGGTTTTTTCAACCTTGCATACCAATGACGCGGCCAGCGGGGTGACCCGGCTGATCGAAATGGGTTTGGAGCCTTTTTTGGTTTCTTCGAGTATCGAGGCTTTTATTGCCCAGCGTTTGGTAAGGACAATTTGCGCTGAATGCAAAGAGGAAGTGCCGTCAGGTCTTGAAGATGTCCGTCGGGAAATCGCCGCGACATTTAAAATGGAGACCCAGGCGGTCAAGATTTATCGGGGCCGTGGCTGTGATCATTGCAACGGCACAGGTTATTACGGACGCAGTGCTATTTATGAAATTTTAGTGATGAATGATGAAATACGGGCGGCCATTCTGGGAAAGCACCGGGCCGGGGAAATAAAAAATTTAGCGGTCAAAAGCGGCATGACCACTTTGCGGCGCGAAGGATGGCGGAAGGTTTTAGAAGGCATCACATCCGTTTCGGAAGTGATGGAGATTGCGGTCAAAGACGAGGAATTGGATCCGGCCGTGGGGGTTGCGCCGACGCCGCTGGCCGGATTAAAGGTGAAGGAACAGGCACAGGATTTGAATCGTGCCATTTCCCCAGAATTGTTAAAGAGCCGGGATGATTACAATTCCCGGACGTATTCCCGCATAGAAACGCGGGTCGGAATCCGTTATCAGGTGGTCGAACAAGACGACAATGATATGACGCATTTGATGACGGATGGAGTTGAAC
The DNA here is from genome assembly GCA_031423615.1 of Candidatus Omnitrophota bacterium. Classification (GTDB taxonomy): domain Bacteria; phylum Omnitrophota; class Gorgyraeia; order Zapsychrales; family JANLHA01; genus JADLGJ01. Next base: position 17,790 of record JANPFV010000077.1, on the reverse strand, counting down.
ATTCTTCCATTACGAAGGATATTAGCGCGGGTGGCGTACGCTTTGTGACCGGATATACGCTGCCTTTGGGAACTATTTTGGAATTAAAGATCCAATTGGAAAAAGGTGAAAAAAGTGTCGACTGCTTGGCCAAGATTTGCCGCGTGGAAGAAGATTCTGTTTCCGCGATGTTTAATCTTGCGGCGTATTTTTTGGATATTTCGAGTGCCGACCGTGTCAGGCTGGATAATTATGTCCGGCAAAAACTGGTTGGGACTAAAGTTTCTTCGGGAGAAAATTGATGCCAGTGTTTCAATACAAAGCCAAAATGAAAAACGCTGAGACTGTTCTAGGTCGGATCGAAGCCCAAACCAAAGACGAGGCGGTGGAAAAAATCCATCTCATGGAATTGGTCCCCGTTTTTGTCCAAGAGGCCAATGGTCATTCTCAGGGCAAATCTTTTCATGATTCTAGTTCTTCTTTGTTTTATCGAATACCTTCCAAAGACATTTATGGCTTTAGCCGGCAATTGGCCACGCTCATCAAATCCGGGGTTCCCATTTTGCGGGCCTTGGAATTGATCACCGCGCAAATGAAAAATCCTTATTTTCAAGCTGTTGTGGAACGTATTCACGATGAAGTCAAAAACGGCAAAAGTTTTTCCGACAGTTTATTGGAGTCCCCTAAGATTTTTTCTAATTTTTATGTGACCATGGTCAAGGCGGGCGAAGAAAGCGGGAACCTGAAAGGGACCCTTCTCGACGTCGCCAATTATTTTCAGGAACAGGAGATCCTTTCGTCGAAAGTCCGTACAGCCATGGCCTACCCTCTTTTTATGGGCTTTTTTGGTTTGGGCACCGTGCTTTTTATTTTGACCTATGTTATGCCTAAAATCACCACGATCTTTGATAATTTTGATCAGGCTTTGCCGCTGCCGACGCAAATTGTCATAGCCATCAGCAATTTTTTGATTCATAATTGGTCCTGGATCATTGTCGGCTGTATCGTTATTTTGGCCTTGATCAAGCAGTGGGACCGAAGCCCCGAGGGAAGACTTTATAAAAGTCAGGTGCAATTGAGTTTGCCCTTTTGGGGTCCTTTCTTTCTTAAAGTGGAACTGGCCCGTTTTTGCCGCACCCTCCAATTGCTTTTGAAAAGCGGCATTTCCATTGTGCGTGCGATGCAATTGTCAACGCCCGTCGTCGCCAATGAAGCGGTGGCCGGCGAGTTGCGTAAATGCCAGGATGATCTTTTGGCGGGTCAGTCGTTAGGAAGCAGTCTTAAAAACTTGCGTGTCGTGCCGGCCATGCTAGGGGATTTGATCGTCGTTGGGGAAGAATCCGGATCATTGACTTCAACGTTAAATGATATCGCGGAAAGTTACGAGCAAGATACAAATGAATTTATTAAACTGTTGACCACCTTACTGGAACCAGCCATGATCCTGGCCGTAGGCTCGGTGATCGGTCTCATTGTGATTGCGATGCTTTTGCCCATTTTTCAACTGGATGTTTTTGCACGCTAATGAAATGGCTCTTTCTTATCATAGGGGGTTGTTGGATTTGGGCCGTCACCGCCGAGTCCGCTCATACGGCCGATTCGTCCTGGGGTGAGATCAAGGACAAACACTTTGTGATATATTATGAAGCCAAAAGTAACGAGGCTTTGGCCAAAAATCTTTTGCGCGCCGCCGAAAATTATTATCGAAAGATTGGTGAGGATATCGGATATTCAAGGATCAATAAAATGTGGACATGGGAAGACCGTGTGCAGATTTTTTTGTTTGCGACCCAGGCTGAATTCTTGGCGAGTACCGGCCAGCCGGCTTGGTCAACCGGTTATGCGGACCGTGATTCGCGACTTTTTAATTCGAAAACGATTGTCACGTTTCAGCAGGAAGATGGTTTTATCGACGGGCTTTTGCCGCATGAAATCAGCCATTTGATTTTGCATGATTTTATTTCCGGTACGGAAAACATCCCTGTCTGGTTCGATGAGGGTATCGCCCAGCTCCAGGAAAAAGACAAACGGCTGATGGCGCGTTCCATTATGAAAACGTTGGTCAACCGTAAACAATACGTGCCTTTTGAACAATTTATGAATTGGAATATCCGCAGGGAGAAGGATGCCCGTCTTGCGCAGGTTTTTTATGCGCAAAGCCTTTCCGTTGTTGATTATTTGGTCACAAAATTTGGAACGGACGCGTTCAGCCGTTTATGCCGCCAGTTGCGCGATCATAAGGATTTTGCCCAGGCTTTGTCTTTCGCCTATACGGGTCTATTTAAAAATTTTGACGATTTAGAGAAAAAGTGGGTTTTGTCATTTAATCAGTAATCAGGATAGGAGAATGACCATGAATACCGGTTTAAAAGCACAAAAAAAAATTTTTAAACTGACAAGAGGCGGTTTTACGCTGATTGAAATCATGCTGGTCGTTATCATCATTACCGCCTTGGCCGCGATGGTGGTTCCACGCATGTCGGGCCGGTCCGAACAAGCCAAGAAAGCTATCGCCCGGACCGATATCGAATCGCATATTTCGACCGCACTGAAGCTTTATGAACTGGATAACGGAAGTTTTCCGTCGACGGCCCAGGGTCTGGACGCCTTGATCAAGGAAACCAAGACCAGTCCGGTTCCCAACAATTGGAACGGCCCTTATTTGGAAAGGAAACCTATCGATCCGTGGGGAAATCCCTATGTCTACAAATCTCCCGGCGAACATCGCCGCGATTATGATCTTTCTTCTAAGGGAAAAGATGCTAACAATGACGACGATGATATTGTCAATTGGGAATAGAGGGTAGCGTGATAAATGCGAAAAAAGGATACACCTTTTTAGAATTGATGGTTACGGTTTCGGTGCTTTCGATTGGCATCGTCGGTATTTATAAAACCTTGTTGGTTTCGCTTGACTATCAGAGGCAATTGTCATGCCGCTTGTATGCGAGCGGCTTGCTGGAGCATGAAATTGCTGTGTTGCAAAATCAATTCCAAGCCACGGGAGAATTGGCAGCCGAAGAAAACGGTAAAGTGGTGGATGTTGTTTTAGACCGACGGACGGTGGCGTTTCAATTTTCCATAGGTCCCGGAACTTTTGAAAATAATATTTTAGGCCTGCTTCCCGTTACTGTCCTGTTGTCCTGGCCGGACAACAATCGCACGATCAATCTTAAACGAGACATTTATTTAGTCAACTTAAACGCCAGACCCGCCGCCGATGCCCCTTCGTCAGACCGTCTGTAAGAAGAAATTCTCTCGTCGGGCTTTCACTCTCATTGAAATGCTTCTGGTCGCTTCTTTGTTGTCAGTGACCGGCTTGGCCGTTTATCATGCTATAGCCAATGGTCTGCGGGTGTGGGAATACAGCCGTCGGTATTCCAGCGAGGAGGATGTGGCGATTTTCTTTGAAAAGATCAGTTCTGACTTGCACAATGTTTATGCCTACTCCTTGATTCCCTTTGAGGGCAAAGCGAATCAAATTTTTATTCCCACGATCGTAACGATGCCCGCCGACAAAAAAGCAATGGACCCAGACCAGATGGTTGAACAGATAGGGGCTGTGGAATATTTCTTGCAAAAAGGAAAGAAAACCATTTACCGTCGGCAGAGAAATTATAGCCAAGCGCTGGCTCTAAAAAAATTTTTTGATGGCCGGGCCTTGGCCGCACCGGTTGAAAATCTGCGCTTTACCTATTTTGTTATTGAGGGAGACGAAATAAAACCACGCAAGATTGTATCCAAAAGAATTCCCGTGAGTGTTCAAGTTGATGTCGATTTTACGGAAGTCGGCGGAAATATCCGGCATTTGAAACGGATCATTAATATTCCGATGGGGCGAATATGAAAAACCGGGCAGAAAAAATGCGCGGCAGTGTTTTGATCATGGTGCTCTGGGCGCTGACCTTGCTGGCTGTTTTTGCGGTCCAGATTGGCGCCATGACTCAGGACAAAATTGCATTCTTGGCCCGGGCCGAGCGCCACAATCTTGTCCGCGACGCTGCGCAAAGCGCAGTTCTTAAGGCGCTGGCCATTATCAGAGAAGAACGTTTTAAAAATAAAAACGATAATCTACTGGAGCGTTCTCTGACTCTTTATCATAATGCCGGTTTAGGCGATCTGTCTTTTGGGCCGGCGGGGGCAGCGGTTTTTTATCAGGCTGACGGGAAACAGATTTACGGTGTGACCGACGAAGGCCGCAGGTTAAATATCAATTTTGCCGACCGCCCGGCTATCCAAAAACTTTTGCTTCTCCTCGGTGCTTCGGAGGATGAGGCGGATCATCTGGCCAGCGCTATTTTTGACTGGCGGGAATATGGCGAAAGTGAAATCAAAGGTTTCAGTTCGGACAATTTTTATGAAAGTTTGCAATTCCCTTATCCGCAGAAAAAGGGAAAATATGAAACTTTAGATGAAGTGCGGCTTGTTGCCGGTATGTCCCAGAAAATTTATGGATCGCTCATTGATTATGTGACGATTTATGGTGATCAGGGGATTAATATGAACACGGTTTCTTGGCAGGTTTTAACCGCATTGGGATTTACGGAAGAACAAGCCAAAATGGTAGAAGCGATCCGCCGGGGCGCTGATGGAAAAGAGGGGACGGCCGATGATTTCTTTTTTCGCGATCGTAATATGCTTATCGGAAAAATCGTGCAAGCCTTCGCCATGAAAAGTGAAGAAAGGGAAGCTTTTCAGACGGTGGCTGAAAAGATTTCCTTCGTTGACCGGGCATTTCTTTTTCGCGTCGAAAGCCGGGCCCAGCTCGTTTCCCGCAAAGAAAACACAAGCATTACCTGTGTATTTGACGCAAATGATGATAAAATTATTTACTGGCGTGAACATTAAAATTTTGACCTATGTTTAGTAAAGAAAAAGAGCATATCGGCGTTTCTTTTGTCGACGAGTGTCTTAAAATCGCGCATTTGAAAGTGACCCCGACGGAAAAAAAGGTCATCGGCGTTGTCAAAAAGAAAGTCGCCGGAGTCGCGCGGGAGGATTTGCCCAAAATCGCTCGTTTGCTCTTGACCGAACTGGGGCTTAGTAAACCTACAGCCATCTGCGCTTTGGGAGCGAGCTCCGTTACAACTAAGAACATCGAAGTTCCCTCCGTTGATCCTGTCGAAATCAAGTCGATTATCGACCTGCAAGCCGGACGGCACACGCCTTATTCCCGTGAAGAAATTTTGATTGGCTATATTACGATCGGTGTTTTTCAGCGCAATTATACCAAGGTCCTTCTGGTGATCGTCAATCGTGACCATATTCTTAAACAACTCAGTTTCATGACGCAGGCCGGCATCCGGGTTGAAAAGGTTGTTTTTGCGCCTGAAGCTGCGGCCCTTTTTTATGCTCAGGTTTTAAAAATAAAGGAGGACGATAAGCCTGTCGGCATCATCGATATTGCGCACGACACGACGGATTTTATTATCCAATGGAACAAAACCATTGTGACCAGCCGCAGTATTCCCGTCGGCATGGATCATTTGATCAAAGAAGGCCAGCCGGCCCAGGAAAAATTGTTGGCCGAGCTGATGAAGTCAGTGGAAGTCTATCAGAGTGAAGATATCGGCCAGCCGCCGGCCCAATATCTTTTGACCTGCGACGACGGGAAATTGCAGGAACTGCAGCCTCTTTTACAGGACAAATTAAAAACCACCGTCAATGTTAAACCCTATCTTGACTATGTCGTCGGTGCTCAACCCGTCATGCTCAAATTGGTTTCTGAATACAATGACGATTCTTTTTTGAACGTCATAGCGGCGGGAACCATGCTCGATTCCTTGCGCCTGGATTTGACTCCGGATGAAATTCGTACCCAGCGCGCCATTGAAGAAAAAGGCAAGCAGATCATTCTCACCGGAATTTACGGCCTGGTGCTGTTGGTTATTGTTTGCGCGACCGCGTTTAGTAAGATTTATTTTCGCGGGATTTATTTGGAAAAATTGAAAGGCGAATATCTTGTCAAGAAAAAGGATGTCGCCGCGCTGGATTTCGTCGCGCAAAAAACCCAGATCATCAAGGACTATACGAGTGAGCGCTTGGTTTCTCTGGATATCATCGAGACTTTATACCGGTTGATTCCCGATGAAATGTATTTGCAAAGCATCACTCTCGAAGACAATGGTTCTCTTAGCATTGAAGGGACGTCAGAATCTATGGCCCGGGTTTTTGACTTGAATACCGCGCTGGTCGGTTCGCCTTTATTCAAGAATGTGAAAATAAAATCCACGGCCAGTAAACAGGAGCGCGGTAAGGAAGTCGCGGCTTTTGCCATCAGTTTTCGTCTCGCCAGTGCGCCAGATGAAGAGAATGAAGATTCGGGAGAGACAGACGAAAAAGGCACAAAAAGTGAGAAAGGCGATAAGAAGGCGGGTAAGGAAAAAAAGAAAGAGGAAAAATCGTCCAAAGGTAAACCTGAGGCAAAGGCAAAAAGTTAAAGGGAATTTATGGCCTTAAAAGATTTCTATTCAAAACTCTCGGCGCAAGAAAAAATGATCCTGTATGTCACGCTGGGTTTCATTCTTGCCGCAGTGTTTGATTTTTTATTTTTTCAACCGGTGAGTTTCAAGTTGGCCGCGATCAAAAAAGATATTGAACAAACGAAAGACGATATTAAACGGGATGTCCGCTATTTGGCGTATAAGGACAAAATTCTTAAAGAAAACGAAATTTATCAAATTTATAAACCGGACGAAGCCAAAACCGACGATCAGGTTTTTTCGGCTTTCTTAGGAACGGTGGAAAATTTTGCCAGAGACGTCGATGTCAATCCCGGTAAGATAAGCCCGGGAGATATTCTCCATAAAAAGGGTTATACGCAGTATTTTGCCAATATAGAATGCAGCGGCAAGTTTGAGAATATTATCAAACTGATCCATAAAATTGATACGACCTCTAATCTTTTAAAGGTCGCAAAAATAAATATTGTCGGCAAGAAATCCAGCGCGGACGAAGTGACGGTGATCATGAGAATTTCTAAATTGATCATCGACACCAAGTCGACGGAGGGCGAAGCTGTCGCGGTGGGCGCGGCGGATATGATGACCGCTTCTACAACGGGAAGTGAGGGCGCGCCGACAATAAATTCTACAGGAGGGTCGGGGAATTTATCGACGGGTGTGCCCAGCGCGGATGGGCTGGCTGCACCATCTGGGAGCAAGGGAGCAAAGGAGGGGGGACTAAATGGGGGGAGTTCCGCTCAAAAAAATAGCCCCCAAGGTTCATTTGGAAATGGGAGAACAGGCGAGGGAAGTGTAGCTCCAGACAATGGCCCCCAAAGCTCATCTGGAAATGGAGGTGCAGTTGGGAGCGGTGCCGCTCAAGAAAGTGGCCCCGCGGGAAGTGGAGGTGGGGGCGGGAACGGTCCAAATGCAGGAGAAAGTGGCGCGACGGCAGGCGAAGGACAAGGCCCGGGTGAAACAAAAGGTGCCGGAAGCCCCAGTGATCCGATGAAAAAACAGGATACAGCAAAAAATCAACCTAACATTCAAGCTAAAAAAACCACGCCGCTTAATGACGTTTCAACGGGAGAGCGTTTAAAAGTAAAAAAAAGCGTTGAAGAACTATGGAATGATTTTTGGGGGATCAAACCCAAAATAAAGGAAGAAAAACCCAAAGCTGTAAATAAGAAAGTAAAGGATAAAGCTTTTAATCATGATGAACACAAGACTGAAGACGAACTTAAGCCAAACCTTTTCGAAAGAATGCTGGACAAAAAGTAATGATAAGAAAAATATTTAATCTTTCCCTTCTCCTGGGAATTATTTTTTTGTTTTTTACTAAGCTCGTCTTAGCTGAGGAAACCGCGAGTGAACTCTTTGACAGGGGGCAGGTAGCCGCAAATCAGGGGAATAAGACGCAAGCCATTGATTTTTATGAAAGGGCCATAGAAAAAGATCCGGATTTCGTTTCCCCTTATAGCGCTTTAGCTTTGACCTACATGGATCAAAATGGCAATATTGATGATATTATCTGGCTTCTCCAGCAAGCCGCTGATCTCGAACCGCAAAATGCGGAACATTATGCCAACATGTGCCGGGCCTATTTTCAAAATCAAAAACATGATTGGGCCGAATCCGCATGTCTTAAAGCTTTGTCCATCGACCCTAACGCGGGAGCGGCAAAAGTGACGCTGGCGTATGTTTACCTTTATGGAAAAGAGCAACCGGGGTTAGCGATTAAGTATTTCACTGAAATTTTAGAGAAAGTTCCCAATCCCAAAATTTATTTTGGGTTGGGTATGGCTTACGCGCGTAATAATGAACAAGCGAAAGCATTAGACATTATTACGACCCTGCGAGGGATGAGAGAGGAGACTTTGGCCAGCCAGCTCGAAAAAATGCTGCGTTCGAGCGGTCAATCTGCGCCGTCGGCGTTTGTGCCCCAACGGACCGCGGTTGAACCGGCCGGCCCTTCGCAGATTATAAAAACGCATGAGCCGGAACCTGCGGTTTTGTCACCTGACCCTAATGCTCTTTCCCCGGGCAAAATCCGGATCCAACTCAAGGCCCGTCTTCCCACGGCGGAAACAAATTCCCGTCAAATCCCGAAAACAGCTGATGAGCCGGTTGACGACGGGTATTATGGGCCGGAAGACTACAAACCTTTAACACTTAAAGAACGACAGGAGCGCGTCAAACGTATGCGTGGCAACACCGGAAAGGCACGCGGTAGAGGAACGGTTACGACCCAAACTCAAGCGGTTCAGTCAAAATTTTAAAGTTTGGTCCAGTCGATTTTATAAACAAGGATTTTGGTGCGTTGTGTGGCGTCTCGTTCGTCAACGAGAGGTTTAAAAATATTGAGACCATTCCCTCCGTAATGATAAAGCCTCAGCAAAAGCGAATTCGCTAGAGAAGGTTCAGCCAGCATGCAGACCGGTCCTGTACGGTCATTGATCAAGAGAACCGTAAAGGGAAGAGTAGCATTGGGAAGTTTCTTTTCTAAAAATTCTCCATTGACTTCATAAAGGATGCTTTGCGGGATTCCTCGGCCATACTTTGCGGAATTGATAGTGCAGGTCATCGCCTCACGGTCAATGAGAATATTATTTTCAAAAATAATGGCTGTCCCTTTTTCTGCGACGGGTAATAAGACGGGCGTATATTTGGGCGGCCCTCCTGCTATTTTCCACAGAAAAGGTATAAATTGTTTTGAGCCGTGCTTGGGCACGGCTTTGAGGAGGTCGGGATTTTTGTTAATTTTCTCAACTTTATTGAAATTCCAATTCGCCACAAAACTAAACTGCAAGCTCTCCTCCGCCATGTCGTTGTAGAGGAGAACGTAGGAAGGCGGGGCTTTACCATGAGTCAGGGAAAGAAGATGATCCATCTGGTCCTTTTTTAGAATTTGCGCCAACGCCCGACGGGATTGCGGCTCGTCTAAAGCCATGATGCTTTTGATGATGAGAACAGCTTGGGACAAAGCAAAACCTTGGTTGAGCAAATAATCAGTTGCGTCATTTCCGCTTATGTTGAGCATGCGGAAAATGCCGGCCGCCTCACGTTCATCGGTGGCCAAGAGGGCGGTTGCGATCCAATAGCTTTGCGGTTTGTTGATCGTCGCTCCGTCGAAAGTGACGCGGCGATGGGCCATGGCCTTGATGAAATGCCCCGGTGGCCACCAGGTATTGATAATGCTGTCGGAAGGCGTTTTTTTTTCAACCTTGCTCAATGCGGTGTCCCACGTGGAATTAAAAATTTTGTTCAATAATTCCGGAGTCATAGATTGAGCGGTCCGCAAAGGAATAATGGTCAGAGCGACAAAAAGTAAAATCAAAATCAGATACTGTGCCATGCGGGGGATTTTAAATTTTTTATAAATGTGCCACAAACTTTGCAGGCCGATGGGAAAGGCAAAAGCGAAAGGGATGAGACAAAGGGTTTCAAAGCGCTGCGCCCCAAAGGAAAGCTTGGTCCCGATCAGAGCGAAAGGGACCAGCAGGAGAGTTGAAAAGTTTTGCGGATCGTCGGGTTTTTTAAAGAGCTGAAAACAACGAAACAACAAACCGCATGAGGCGCCAGCGATAAAAAATATCCCGCCCATCATCTGAAACCATTGCTCCGTTGTAGGGGCGAGCAATTCTCCGACGGCAATGTAAAGGTCCGGCCACAGTGAGAGTTGCGGATCGATAAAATCTTGTAAAGCCACCCACCCTTCCTTAAATAAAGTAAATATTTCTTTAGGACCGAAAACCAGCCCCACACCCAAAAACAGGCCGGCGAAGATGAGAGATGAATAAAGAAAGAGAGTTGAGGTCAGTTTTTGTTTTCTAAGTATAAAGTGGTTGTAAAGCAAAATGAAAAAAGCGCTGCCACCGACAATGCTGGCCAGAAAAACCCAGCCTTGCCAAAAAAGCGCATAAAGTGTAAAGAGAACGGCGCAGACCACGCCACAGGTGATGAAAATTTTTCGCCGGTGCAGATTTTTTAATCCATAAAAAAAGACGGTCAGGATGGCAAATAAAAAGAAAATATTGGGAGGATCGTCGTCATACCATCCGAACATACTGCGACGAAGAAAAATAGGTGCACACAGCAAGTAAATTGCGCCCAGAAAAGAAGCGCCGGCGCTGCACCCCAGAATCCGGCAGCCTAATAAAAAAAACAGGACAATAAAAACGGTGAGAAAAAGCGGCGTATAGCTGACAGCCTCCATGAGTCTTATTCCGGGATTAAAAACAGAAACAATTTTATAGACGGCATAACCGATATAGGGATAAAGTCTCAGCGGCTCCCAGAATCCGTGGGGCGCATTCATGAGACGGTTAAAATATTTACTGCCTTGGGTTTTATCGCTGATTTTCCCGGTGGTGATAATGTTTTCGGTGAGATTGTAATAATAGTAAGAATCGGATGCTAAAAGATAAACCGGGTTCTGATCATGGGGAATATTTTGGCTGATTTGTTTGGCCGCTTTATCGATGGCCTCTCTGACTTTCTGCTTTTCATTATGCAAAGTTTTATTGAACTGATCTTTGGCGACCCGTTGTTTTTCGACGAGAGAAAGAGTGGGATAAGATTTTTCAATCTGTTCATTGACGGTTTTGCGAAGATTTTGGACGACGCGGAATGTGGCTTGCTCTTCTACATCATGGGGAACATTGTTGCGCAGAGTATAAAGACGCAAATAAATTCCCAGACTGCAGGCCAGAAACCAAATGAAAACAAAAATCAGAATGTTCTTTTTTTGGTCAGTCATTTGGATTTTGCGTTTCTTTAAGATAGGCGATAAGATAGCGCCGGATTTTGTTGGAAGAAACAGCGAAGCTGGAATGGTTTTTGCTTAAAAGTTTGGCGGTCATAAGTCCGACAAGTTCACCGGAACGGTTAAAAAGAGGCCCGCCGCTGTCGCCTTTATAAATGTCCATGGAGGTTTCAAAAAAATCGCTCTCGTAAGAATTGCTATAATTTCCATTGCGGCTGGAGGCCAGTCCGGTTATTTTTCCGCCGCTGATAGCTTCTTTAAGAAGAGGAGAACTGCCAATGGTGAAAATTTCTTGGTTGAGCATGATTTGGCTTGAGTCCGCGAGTTTAACAATGGGAAGTGCGCCTAAAGAATCGACCTTTAAGAGGGAAATATCCAGGTCCGGCGCGAAACGCACAACCCGGGCATTGACTTTTGCTCCATCGGCAAAAAGCACCTGCACCTGTTGGGCGTGCCCGACCACATGGGCGTTGGTCACAATGATTCCCGAGGAGTGGAGAATTACTCCCGCCCCGGCGCGTTGATAGGAAGCCAAAGTGGTTCCGCGTTGAAGCACCACGATTTTTCCGGTTTGCGGATTTTTAAACAAGGATTGTTGCTGGGGCGTATTGAGCGTTGCCGCCGCATTAATGGCCGTTACTTCAACCAGCGAAGGTTTGATGCGCATCATTTGGTCAATGATCGAGGTTGGTTGGGCTAAGGCCGCCAAGGCAAATCCGCAAACGAAAATGAGAGTAAGAAGAGAACGTAACATTGACCGCCATTTTACCAAAAAAGTAGGGACAGACCCTACTTTTTTTAGTAAAATCGTTACATGGTAAAAATCGATTTGGTTTATGAAGGAGATTTGCATTGCCGGTTGACCCATGGTCCGTCGCAAGTGGAAATCAGCACGGATGCTCCCGTCGACAATCAGGGGAAAGGAGAGGCATTTTCTCCCACGGATCTTTTGGCGGCCGCTTTAGGTTCTTGTATTTTGACGGTTATGGGCATTGCGGCTCGCGCGCACAAAATCAATATCGACGGGACTAAAGCCCATGTAGAAAAGGAAATGATGAGCGCTCCCCTCCGCCGCGTAGGAAAAATCACCGTGGATTTGACAATGCCGTCGGGGATTACGCCCGAACAGCGCGCGACCTTAGAACGAGTCGCCCACACTTGCCCCGTCCATCGCAGTCTCCATCCCGAACTTCGTGTCGAAATCAACCTTCACTATCCTGACTGATTCGTCGGGATTTTTTCTTGTTTCCTACCGGTCTGTATAATATACTTATTAATAATTCCAAGTCTTTTCCGTTCCCATTTAATATAGGTTTTAAATTTAAACTGATGAAAATTCCTCAGCCCTCATTCCTTTTTGTCATTCGGCGCTGGATTGCGGCCGGTATCCTCATGTTTTTTATGATTAATACCATTTTACCGCCAGCTTACGCGCAGGAGATTTTCCTGCCAATTCCGGGTTCGATGGTTCATTTAAGCCCGGCGTTTAATGCCCCGATGCTCAAAGGGATCAAGGTCTATCCTGAGAATCCGTTTTTGTTTGACTTCATTCTCGATAATGGTCAAAGCAAGACTAACGGCGATGAAAAAGAAGCGAGCAAGCTGGTCAAATATTTTCTCGCGTCGCTCACAACCCCTGAAAATGAAATGTGGGTTAATCTTTCGCCTTATGAAAAGGATCGTATTGTGCCCGAGAGCTTTGGTCAGACGGAAATGGGCCGCGACCTTTTAGCCCAGGATTATATGTTAAAGCAAATCACGGCGAGCTTGATTTATCCCGAAGATGAATTAGGAAAGAAATTCTGGGAGCGAATCCGTGAAGAAGCGCGAAAGAAATTCGGTACGAGCGAAATCCCCATCAATATGTTTAATAAAGTTTGGATTGTTCCCAATAGAGCGCAAGTTTACGAAAATCTCCAAACTGCCAGCGCGTATGTGGTCGAGTCCTCACTCAAGGTAATGTTGGACGATGATTACGAGAATATGTCATCCCTGCGAAAGCAGGGATCCATTTTGGGTGATGATGTAAACATGGATTCCACCCAAAGGGTGCCTATCGGCCGCTTTCGCGGGAATGACATAGAGAAAAGCGGAAATACCATCGGCTCCCAAATTATTCGTGAAATCGTCATTCCCGCCCTAACCAAGGAAGTCAATGAAGGCAAAAATTTTGCCCAATTGCGTCAGATTTATAATTCCCTTATCCTCGCCGCGTGGTACAAGAAAAAAATCAAGGACAGCATTCTTTCTCAAGTTTACGTCGACAAAAATAAAGTCGCCGGGGTCAATATCGATGATCCAAATGAAAAACAAATCATTTACGAACGCTACCTCGAAGCCTTCAAGAAAGGCACTTATAACTATATTAAAGAAGAATTTGATCCCGCGACGCAGGAAATTATACCGAAGAAATATTTCTCGGGAGGATTCGATGCCACAACTATGCTCATTTCGGATTTAACAATCTCGTACAATTCTAAAGATTTAGCGGCCTCTAGTTCGCTTGAAGCTGGTAAAGAAATACGTGTTCGGATCGCTTCGGTATCTCCCGAAAATCAGAAAAGGAATCGGGCGGCTGATTCTTCTGCATCGTCGGCTGTTCTGTCGCCTGAGCAACGAGATCAAGTCATAACTTTTATGATGAAAAAGTCGCAGTTTACAGAAAATGAATTGAGTCAATATGCTGCCGGATTAAACTTAACACTTGAAAAGTTTTACGAAGTTATCCGTGAATTGAGTGAACAAAGAGCATTTATAAGACCTGACCAAAGATGGACTTCCTTTCTTGAGACTTATAACGAGGATGAAACGCCCACCGGGATGATTGAAGAATATTGGAAAGTGAAAGAAGGTGTAGCTTGGCATAAAGGCGCGGAATTGTTTGTCATTTCACCTGCGGGGAATGGAAAGCTGATATTACAAGTCCGGAATAATCATAAATTGGATATTTCATCAACGGGCGGCGTGGAAGTGGGAATGACTAGCAATGAAACTGCCAAAAAGGAAACAAAAGAAGAGATAGAGTTAGATCTTGATATTTCTGAAATTCAGCCTATTCGACCAAATCATGACGGCTCCTCAAGTGTAAAATCAAAATATATAAATATTTTACACAATTTCTTTACGCATCGATTAACAGAACAAAAAGAAGCCGAATGGAGATCAAGAACTCAGGATGCTTGGATGTCGCTGGAACAATATAAAAAGCGTGAATGGTTAAAGTTAAATTTAAATGAGGAAGTTCTGGGCCTCATTGAGGTCGATATTGGGGAATTCATGACGTATTATAATTCCTTATCCTCTGAGGAAAAAGAAACAAACATCGCCGAAGCCTTAAGGACGGCTTTAGATAATAATATCGTCCAAACAATATTCGGCCAGCCGGATAAATCCAGCGCTTCTTCTTCAGTCATGGCGGGGGTGGTGCCTTTGGCCGCAGAGACATTGCCGGTCGTCTTGCCTGAGGCAAAGATGTTGGAAATTGCTGATCAAGCCAAGGGCAATCCTGCTCAGTTTACACAGGATGTCTTGCGGGAAACTCGCGAGGCATTAGAACAACAGGCTCGCTCTCTTAAGCGAGATATTAAATTTTATTTACAGCGGCATAGAGACAGTAATGGTTATGTTACTTCAAGGCGGGAAAGACTGGCGACGATTGACCTTGCAATCAAAAATCTCAGTGAGTTGGAGAGGGCGCATGCTACCGCTGGTATAGAACTTCAACAAAATGATCCTTCCGCCAGCGCGGCGGACGCAAAGGCGCCTTCTACCCATGTGGCCAGTAGTCCGCTGGATTCCCACTCTACCGCCGCCAGCACGGCGATTGATATTCCCGAAAATGAAAAAGAAAAGATTAACGAATCATATAGACAATATTTGGCAATATCTCGGAAAAAACTACAAAAGATTCCTTCAGTAAGTTCTTTTCCAGACGCCGTTGCAAATTTTAATAACCGCAAATTAAGGCGAAAGTTTTATCGTTTTACCGCAAATGATAGTGATGTCCTTCAGCAAATGGCTGCACCATCACTGAATGGTTTAGATTATGAATTTATGCTGTTCCGTCTTAGGCAAACACAGGACTGGGTTGTAATTAAAATTAAAGGAACCAATGAGGAATTTGAAGCCCCTTTACCACCGAATATCGTTAATATGATCAAAAGGCTGTCGGATATATCAATTCATAATCATCCGGGAGAAGTGAGCGAAGCGATTCCTTCAACTAAAGATTTATGGGCTTTTTGGGTGGGATTGCAGGAGAGTGAACGCCGGGATTTTATTAGATCGGACATTGGAATTGTTGAAATTGATATTAACGGTGGTTTACGAAGTTTAGATACGGATGAATGGGAGGGAAAGGTCAAATCTAATAAAGCTATAGAAGATGCCGGTATTCTTGGTAAACTCACAATTGACCCTGAAATTCGAGACAAAATTCTTCGAATTTTAGAGGACGACTTTGTTACTCCTGGATACGTAAAAATGCGTTTTTCGCCCTTTGCCCAAATTACTTCAGATTATTGGGCTCCAGCAAAATCATCTTTTTTCGATCAACTTTCCTCTGCGGATGAATTTGAGCGCGGTCGAGCTATAAGAATTATAAATGATTTAAAATATTTGGTGCAGAACCAGCCAGTTCAAGAAATGATTGCAAGAGCTGTGGTCCAGGACCACTCGGAGAAGAATCAAAAGGTTTTTTTGCGGGGCTATGTAAAAACAATTGCTTTGGCAAGCCTGCCTGAATGGCAAGGATATATAAGTGTTAAACAGATTGAGCAAGCGCAGCGTATGCTTGATATATTTCAACCGGCCCGTTCTTCCCTTATAGAAAACTTAAGAAAAGATTTAGGTTTTGAAACAGCGGCACCGGTTACCGCCGCCAGCACGGCGGTGACGCAAGTCAATCTGAAATATCCCGATGCCGTAGTTGACCCTCATGCGTCTCCCGAAAATCAATCGGCTCCTGTCGTCGCCGTCAATTTGGATGATGCCGTGCTTAAGTTTGCACGCTGGGAACAACGAAGCAGTGTACCCTTTACAGCGCAAGAAAAAGCGTTCTTTGCGCGGTCGGAATTTCAATCCGAGAATTTAAAGGATTTGCAGCCAGCAGATATCAAGACTGTGCAACAAACGATTTATGACCGCACATCCGGGGATATAAAAATTGAGTTGATCATAACGGATACCCAAGACCAAAAACATTATTTCCGCCTTAATGGAGCCGACACGAACGCGATGAGGGTTTTAAAGGATATTATGCCGACGATGGCGCAATTGAAACAACCGGGGGCTCTCTTGCAGTCTTCGCTGGGTAATCAGGGCGATTTGGAAGGTAATTTTACAATTGTGTCAAAGCAGGGGCGCTGGGAATTCTTTGGAGCTGTTGATGAGGTGTTATCCAAAAAAACTTTTCGTGCGCTTATTCAATATAAAAACGGCGAAAGAAAGATTGGGTTTGTACAAGCTGTCGCTGACGCGACGAGTCAAATTCAAGATGTGAACTTTATTGCGGGGCTCAACGAAAATGCGGCATCCGTCAAATTGGCAGCAGATCAAGTGGAGTTTGTTTTTGTGGCTTATACGCTTGGTTGGGGTTCTGAAAGTCCGGAAGTATTATTAAGACAGAATTATACGAAGACATCGGATTTAAGACATGTGTTTCGTTTTCCTTCCTTAAAAAATGGCAGTGTATTTCATGGGTCATTGGCCAGCGACAACGTTAAGATGAATTTAGCTTTTGCAGGACAACCGGTTGAATTTCAAATGCAGCATCAAGGCCAGGCGATTATTCGTGCTGACTTGGAAAAGAATTTGCAAGATAAGGGATATCGTTTGCAGGAAAGTGCAGGAGCCGTTAAACAAGCGGGTGATTATTTTATTGAAGAAAATAATATTCGTATTATTTTGCTACCGGCGCGCTATCCGGTTAATACCTTGGTCGTGGATGATCAAGGGCATATGGCATTTGTCACTATTCAAGGGAAGAGCGGCTCGCAGGGAGCGAATTATTGGACGGTTGAAAAATGGATCAAGGAACAGGTGCAAAATCAATTCCATTGGGAGCCGCAGGCTATTTTTGCGCTGGATAATGGAATGGATCCTAATGTGAAGACATTTGTCGATGGGAAAGAAGTCAGTCTTGTCGCGGGAGCGAGAGATAATTTTAATGCGGCCTTTTCCGTTGTTCCTAAAGAAGATGGCGCCGCCAGCGCGGCGATTGATACAAAGACCAAGGGTGGTATCGATTTTAACGCGGACAAATTGAATGTGGAAACGCAGACTCGGGGGGGAGAGATCAAGTTTGAAATTGATCCCCAGCAACTACGTGAACTCCAGTACGTCCCGGGATTCACACCTGTTATTATTAATATCCAACCGATGACTAATGTGCGGATGTTCTTGGGTCTAAAGGAAAAGTCGGAAACTCCAGTAGAAATATCTCAACTGCATTAATTAATCCCTTTAAAATATATTTTATCGGTGTTATAAATCCTTCTAATTGACATTTTATAGGGATTGTGGTATTTTTTATCTATGCAATTGCCTCGTTTTTATGAAAATCTAGAAGCATATATTAAGCCCAATAAGGCTTTAATTATTTAC
>JANPFV010000076.1:0-25949 GCA_031423615.1 Candidatus Omnitrophota bacterium | reverse complement strand
AATCAATACAAAATTAAGTCTTAACCTTATTGAAAATGCCATGACATACCGGTGTGATTGCGCTGGAGCTTGCGACGGAAGAGCATACTCCTGTACAGCCACCGCATCCGGCAATGCTTACGTTGTATCCGTCAATCAAGGACCGGTAACGGCAACCAATCCTGGATGCACATCCGGCGCGTGTCCTTAATTTGAGGCAATCATGAAAATTTTTGACCCCTTTTGCACGAAAGACCACCTCAAAGCTTTTACGATTATGGAGGTCATAATTGCCACGGTTATTTTTACTTTGACCATGGCCGGGATTTTTGCCAGCATATCCCAATTACGCAAACCCGCCGTCGACTCTAGCCGGGAAGTTACGGCGGCATTCTTAGGAAAACAAATTCTCGATGATTTACGAAGTAAGGTTGACCCCCAAACCTGGAGCACCGGTGGTTTAGCCGTAGGGACATACGGCCCGATCGATGTCCCGGTGGGCGATCTGACTTATACCTATAGATATACCGTTAGCGACGATCCAAATGCCACCAGCGCCCGCCAAGTCACCATTACCGTATCCTGGCCATGATGAAAATAAAATTTCAACCAAAATCCGGAATGACATTAACCGAACTCCTTGTGACATCGGTCCTGGTTGGGATTGTTACTTTGGGATTGATTGCAGCTGAGCAAGCGGTAAGATTGTCGCGGAACGCTTCATTGCGAGACAGTCAGGTTTCCATACAAATACAAGCGATAGCATTAAGCCTCAGTAGAGACATCAGTCTAACGGTGGGTGATTTTTCTGATGCCGGAATATATTTACAGTATGACGTCCTTGGGCTGCTCGCTTTTTCCTGCTTTCGCCATGCCGCAGGAAATGTCAATTCATATTCAGACGACCTCTGGTACTGCTGGCAATATGACAGGAGAGCAAATGTGCCATTTCTTCAGGGAGCAACCAGATTTATTTATAGTTGCGGCGATTTAGTCACTATTCCTGCGACAAACTCCTGCCTTTCATTGCCTGCAGATCAATATCATACATGGGACATTAAATTTACGGATTTAGGAATTACCGTTATGGATACTGCCAACGTCGCTATAGATCCAACAGGCTTTAATCCCCCGGGCTATATCCGAAATCAAAGCATTAATTCCATCCGACTGCATCTCTCTACACTTTATGACATATCCCAGCCAGAAAGCCCCATTGAAAATCCTCGTTACACTATCGATACATGGATCAACCCCCCCGGCTTAAGCAAGTAAAGAGGCCGCAAGACTTGTCATACTAAATAACTTCTGCTATGATAGCGAAAATTTATGGGCCGATAGCTCAGTTGGGAGAGCGCCTGCTCCGCAAGCAGGAGGCCGGGGGTTCAACTCCCCCTCGGTCCACATCCATACATCATGCATCGCTTTATTTCACCACATACCGACCTTCAATCATCAAAACTGACAATCACCGACTTTAAAGAAATCCACCATCTGACCCATGTTCTACGTTTGCAAACCGGCAGTGAAATCACAATTTTCAACGGCCATGGCGAAGAAGCTGGGGCGAGAATCGATACCATAACTCCTCGCAGAATTTCCCTCACCCGGATTTCCCCGGTAAAAAATTCCGCGGCCGGAGGTGTCACCTTGACCTTGGCCTGCGCGATTCCCAAAAAAGCTAAATTTGAAACTATCATCGAAAAATGCACCGAACTGGGAGTAGACCGGATTATCCCGGTCATAACGGAAAGGACCGAGGTCCGTTTGAATGACGAGCGACAAGAAAAAAAGCGTTTGCGCTATGAAACCGTTGCCGTTAATGCAGCCAAACAATGCCAGAGAAATTTTCTTCCTGCGGTGGATGCTTTGACATCTTTTAATGACGCATTAAAAAATTTAACCGACACTAATGCGGCATTTATTCCCTGTTTGGCTGGCGAACGCAAAAACTTACTTACCGCATTCCACATTAAACCCGGACAAAGAAATATTATTTTTTTTATCGGGCCGGAAGGTGATTTCACAGCCAAAGAATTAAAAGCCGCTCTTTCCGCCGGATGCATTCCCGTGACCTTGGGACCCCATGTCCTTAAAGTTGATACGGCGGCCATTTCGGCCATGGCCGTCGCCAAACTCCTCCTCGAGAAATTCCGTGAATAAAAACGAAAAAAAATTCCTCTGGTTCATTTTTTTCCTGGCTTTGACTTTACGAATAAGTTATCTCCTTTTTATCAAAAACACCTATTTTTTCTATGGACATCCCAGTGATGATGTTTCCTATTATAAAAACTGGGCCGCCATGATCGTTTTCGGTGAATCACCGACTCAAGCGGCATTTTCGGGCATGCCGCTTTTTCCTTATTATCTCTCGTGCCTTTTTCGGATTTGCGGGGGCCATTGGCTGGCCGTCAATGTTTTAAACCTCATTTTGGGTTCCTTAAACTGTGTCCTGATTTATCTGGTCGCAAAAAAGATTTTTTCCCAACGTTGTGCCCAACTTGCCGCACTTTTGGCTTCGACAAATTTTATCCTCATTTATTATGACTGGCTCATGATGCCAGTGACTTTATTGATAACATTGTCGCTCGTGATCCTTTTGGCCTTAAGCGGGGAAGAGCCGCGGTCATTTAAAGACTGGTTACTGCTGGGATTTTTTATCGGTATAGCGGCCTTGGGCGACGCTAAGTTTCTTATTTTCGGGGCTTTACTGCTAATTTATCTCTTATGGACGAAGCGAAAAGGACCCGTAATCCAGATTATAAAAATGATTCTGCCCCTGACCTTGGGGATGGGCTTAATTCTCGGCGGGGTGACGCTCCGCAACAAAATCGTAAGCGGAGAATGGATTTTCATTACTTCGCAAAGCGGATTGAGTCTCTATGTCGGCAACAATGCTGACGCTAGCGGGGCTTTTGAAAACCCGGGTTTCATTCGTCCCAGCCATACCGGACAAGATGAGGACCAGAGAATTTTCGTCGAGAAAGCTTTGGGGAAAAAGATCAGTGCCAGCCAAGTGAGCGATTTTTACCGCCGGGAAGCGGTCAATTTTATCACCCAGCATCCCGGAGAATATTTGCGGCTTTTGGGGAAAAAATTTATTTTATTTGTCAGTGATGCGGAGCAAAGCCACGACATCGATCTGATTCTTCAGCGTCCTATCAAATTGCGGCTCGACTGGAACCCTTATATTTTGATTTTTCCCTTGGCCTTATTTGGAATGACGGTCTCCTGGAAAATGAACCGAGAAACCCGTTTTGCCATTTTAATGGTGGCCGGACATTTTATTTATTGCCTGATCTATTTTGTCACCACCCGTCAGCGGGCCCCGATATTGCCCATTTTACTCATTTTTCAATCGTGGACCTTTGTTTGGATCGCGCAAAATTTACACGAGCGCCAGTACAAAACTTTATTTTCTCCCGTCGCACTGGTGATTTTCTTTGCCATTTTTTTCCGGCCGCAATATCTTAACGCCACGGACTTTGCCTTTCTCAATTACTCCAAAAGGGGATCTGTTTACGATGAGCACAAAAATTTTAAGGCCTCGGAAACAGCCTACTTAAACGCGCTCAAAATTGCGCCGACCGATTCTAATACTCTTTTTAATCTGGGCACGTCTTATACCAATCAAAATAAGTTGGAAAAAGCCAAGGAATGCTACATCCGTTCGATCCATTTCGGAAAGTTCAATGTCGACGCGACATTTAATCTCGGCTATATTTATGAACAAACCGGCGAGACGGCCAAGGCCTTGGAGGCCTATCAGGAAGTCTTAAATATCACGCCCGACAGCGCGGACGTTTATTTTCGCCTCGCTAATCTTTACCAAAACGAAGGCCAATGCCTTAAAGCCAAGCCTTATTACGAAAAAATCATTCAGCTCAAACCTATTCTCAAGGAAGAAGTCCAAAAAATGTTCAGCCTTTGTAAATAGTTTGACAAGCCAGAGTGCCAAAGGTATAATTTTGCGTCACTTAAAGTTGAATACGTGTTCCCCACCCGATAACCCTTGCTAAGAGAAACCGTTCCATTTTTATCTGCGCCAAGGCCCCTTAAAGGTGTGGTTGATAATTTATTTCATCATTTTCCATCAATCGGAGGTTGCAATGACTGAAGTTAAAACAGAAACAAAAACGCAGGAAAATAAAAAAGCCGCGGATCTCGAAAATAAGAGCAAGGCTTTAGAACTCGCGCTCACCCAAATTGAAAAGCAGTTCGGCAAAGGCTCCATCATGAAACTTGATGCCAATACCTCTTTAGATATTCCCGCTATTCCGACCGGTGCGCTGGCCATTGATGTGGCCTTAGGGATCGGCGGCATTCCCCGCGGACGGGTGGTTGAAATTTATGGTCCGGAATCCTCAGGGAAAACCACATTGACACTGAGCATTATCCACCAGGTCCAAAAAATGGGCGGTATCGCGGCGTTTATTGACGCGGAACATTCCTTTGACGCCAGTTATGCCAAGACCGTCGGGGTTAAACTGGAAGACCTTTTGATTTCCCAGCCCGATACCGGCGAACAGGCTTTAGAAATTGCCGAGACCTTGGTCCGCTCCAATGCGGTCGATCTCGTTGTTATCGATTCCGTAGCGGCCTTAACGCCGCGCGCGGAAATCGAAGGTGAAATGGGCGATTCGCATATGGGTTTACAAGCGCGTTTGATGTCGCAGGCTTTAAGAAAATTGACCGCGGCCATCAACAAATCCAAGACCTGTGTTATTTTCATCAATCAAATCCGCATGAAAATCGGGGTCATGTTCGGAAACCCGGAAACAACGACCGGCGGGAATGCTTTAAAATTTTACGCTTCCGTCCGCATCGATTTAAGACGCATCGAATCCATCAAAAGAGGTGATGAAGTGATCGGCAACCGCATCCGGGCTAAGATCGTCAAAAATAAAGTCGCGGCCCCGTTTCGAGACGGAGAATTTGAAATTATTTTTACCGAGGGTATTTCCCGATTAAGCGATATCATTGACATGGGCGTTAAACATGAAGTGATCCAAAAATCCGGTTCGTGGTTTGCTTATGATAATGAAAAAATTGGCCAAGGCCGCGACAGCGCCCGTAAGTTTCTAGAAGAAAATCCCAAAATCATGAATAAGATCGAAAAAGCCATTCTCGACAAATTAGCCATCAAGCGCTAACTTCCTAGCTATGAAAAAGTGGATCCTGTTTTTTTTCTTTTGTATTTATATTGGTTTTTGTACCGAGTGTATTGCCGCCGAAGAGCCCAATCTGATCACCGCGGTCAGTGATGTCGCACAAAAAACCGGCCCGGCCGTTGTGGCCATTAAAACGGAAAAGACCCAGCGTTACCAAGCGCAGGACCGTTATTTCGGTAGCCCGTACGACGACGAATCGATGAGTCAATTTTTTCAGGACTTTTTTGGCCTCCGGCCGGAATACGAAGAAAAAATGCTGGGATTGGGCTCCGGGGTCATTATTGATCCGCGCGGATATATTTTGACAAATGACCATGTCGTCCAAGGGGCGGATAAAATCACCGTCACCTTGCCTGACGGCCGCAAATTCGACGGGGAACTGACCGGTGTCGATGTTCGTTCCGATCTGGCCGTGGTCAAAATCACGGCCCCAGATATTCCCGTAGCGGTGATTGGGAGTTCAGAAAGTTTAAAAATCGGCCAATGGGTCGTGGCCATTGGGAATCCGTTCGGAAATATTCTCGATGACCCGCAACCGACCGTCACGTCCGGCGTCATCAGTGCTTTGCATCGCACCTTGCCGCAGACCGCAAAAATGGATTCGGATTATTCTGACTTAATCCAGACCGACGCGGCCATCAATCCGGGAAATTCCGGCGGGCCGCTGGTCAATTTGAACGGGGGAAGTGATCGGCATTAATGTCGCGATTTTTTCTACGTCGGGTGGTTATCAAGGTGTGGGTTTTGCCATTCCGGTCAGTTATGCTAAGGCCATCGTCGACCAATTGATCCAAGGCAAAAAAATTGAATACGGCTGGATCGGTATTGCCATTCAGGATATTGATAGGCGTTTAGCACAATATTTTGATTTGACCGCGCATGAGGGTGTTTTGGTGAGCAAGGTGATAGAAGACAGCCCGGCGGAAAAGGCCGGTGTCAAAAGTGGGGACATCATACTTTCCGTCAATAAACTGAAAATCCGTAACTCATCTGCTTTAATCAAGCAGATCAGCAATGCCCAAATAGGTAGGGACGTTGTCTTGCAGATTCTTCGTGACCAAAAAGTTTTAGATGTGCCGGTAGCCGTTGGACAGAAAACGGCCGCGGAAAGTGTTCTCGAAAAAACGGTATCAGCGCCAAATAAATCTTTCTTGCCCAAATCATGGCGCGGTTTAAATGTCCGAGAATTAACGCCGGATTTGGCCGGCAAATTAGGTTTAGCGAACACCTACGGTGTCCTTATTACGGAAATTGCGGCAAACAGTCCCGGTCAAGCCAGCGGCTTACAAAAAGGTGATGTGATCATCGCCATCAATAAGCGTCCGATCCGCAATGTCCAGGACTACAACCAAAACGTGCAATCGACGTCGGGAAGTTGTTTAATCAGAACCGTACGCGGATTTTTTGTCCTGGAGCCATGAGCTCAGCCGAAGATCAAAAAGCAACAGTTGCTAAAGCCAAGGCGGTCGTCTACCGCCTTTTTAAATTCCGGCCGCGCAGCCAAGGCGAAATAATCGCTAAACTTAAAGACAAAAATTTCGATAGTGCTATTATTGAGCAAGTTGTTTTTTTCTTTAAAGAAGGTGGACTGATTGAAGACGCGGCTTTTACTAAAAGCTGGGTCGCCTCAAGATTGCAAAAACCGATGGGAATGCGGCGCATCCGCCAAGAATTGAAAAAAAAGGGTGTGGCCGATGAGATCATCAGCGCTGAATTTTCTAAAATCCAAAACAGCTACGACGAACTGGAAACCGTAAACCGGGTCGCACAAAAGCGCGTGAAAGTCTATCAAGGACTGGATCAAAAAACTATCACCAGACGGCTGGAGGGCTATTTACTGCGTCGAGGATTTTCAACCGAAGCCGTATATAAAGCCTTGGGACTTTTTTAAAAGAAGGTGCCAAAATTATTTTGCTCCTCAGGGCCAGAACATATTCAGGTGAGACACATGATGACCGCAAATGACATAAGAAAAAGTTTCTTGGATTTTTTTAAATCCAAACAACACTCCCTAATCCCCAGCGATTCCGTGGTGCCGAAAGATGATCCTACAGTCTTGTTTACGACCGCCGGTATGCAGCAATTTAAGCGCCAATTTCTGGGCCACATCGACGGGTTTACCCGCGCGGCCACGTCGCAGAAATGCCTGCGGACCGATGACCTCGACCGGGTCGGGGTTACGGCCTTTCACCACACTTTTTTTGAAATGCTGGGAAATTTTTCCTTCGGCGACTATTTCAAGAAAGAAGCCATTGAATGGGCGTGGGAATTTTTGACCACCATCGTCAAAATCCCCGCCGACAAACTGTGGGTTTCTATTTATAAAGATGATTCCGAGGCCGAGCAGATTTGGATTGAGCACATGAAATTCCCAAAAAACAAACTCGTCAAGCTCGGGGATAAAAGCAATTTCTGGCCGTCTAATGCCAAGGTGAGCGGCCCCAATGGCCCGTGCGGCCCCTGTTCGGAAATTTTCTTTGATTATGGGTTTAATCCGAATTGTCCCAACGGTACCACCTGTGATCCGGACTGCAGTTGCGGCCGCTTTAGCGAAGTTTGGAACCTCGTTTTTACCCAGTTTAACCGCAAAGACGGAGGCGTCCTCGAAGCTTTGCCCAATAAAAATATCGATACCGGTATGGGGCTGGAGAGATTAGTGGCGGTCGTGCAGGGAAAAAGAACAAATTACGATACGGATCTTTTTATGCCCATTCGCCAAGCAATTGAAACCCAAATCCGCGCGGAAAAAATAACATTAGGCGAACGTGAAGAACTGGTCATCGCCGACCATATTCGCGCGATTGTTTTTGCCATCTCCGACGGAGTTATCCCCTCCAACAAGGAACGCGGATCGGTGGTCAAAAGATTGATCAATGACAGCACAAATCTCGTTTTAAGCGCCGGCGGCACAGGACCCAGCATTTATAAACTCGTACCTTCGGTCATTGAAATTTTTCAGGACCAGTATCCGGAAATTGCCGTGAAAGAAAATGATTTGATGAATATGATCCAAAAAACCGAAGAAGCCTTCATCCAAGTGCGCAAAGAACGCTTACCGGAATTCAAAATCAAATATCCTCTTGCGCAAACGGCGGAAGAACGTGGAAAATTGTATTTCATTTACCATGACACTTATGGACTGCCCATTTCCACCATTTGCAAGACGGTAACCGGAGAATTGTCGGTATCCGAAAAACAAAATGAAGACAATTTGTTTTTTTATCATCAGCTGATGAAAGAACAAAAGGACCGTGCACGGGCCGCCAGCAAAATGTTGGGCGATGTTTTTATCGATAGCGAACTCAAGCTCGATGTCCCCAAGACCGATTTCGTCGGATATACTCACTACAGCGCCAAAGGGAAAGTGCTGAAAATTTTTATCAGTGACAAAGAAGTCCGGGAAGCGAGCCAAGGCGACGCAGTCAAAGTGATTTTAGACAAGACACCTTTTTATGCCGAAAGCGGCGGACAGATTGGTGACAGCGGCTTTCTCTTGACCGGCACAGCCAAAATCCGCGTCGAGGACACGCAAAAGATTAACGATGTTTATTTGCACGTCGGGAAAGTCAGTGAAGGGATCGTCCGCAGCGGGGATCCTGTCCATGCCGAGGTGGATGACCAACGCCGGATTGCTATCATGCGCAATCACACGGCGACCCATATTTTACAGTCGGCTTTGCGAAAAGTTTTAGGTCCGCATGTCCAGCAGCAAGGATCACTCGTTGCCGAGGACCGGTTACGTTTTGATTTTACCCATCCGCAGGCCATTACGGCCGAGCAGAAAGCCCAAATCGAAATTTTTGTTAACGCTTCTATTCAGGCCAAGGATCACGTCGAGAAAAAAGAAATGCCCCTTGATGAAGCCAAAAAAATCGGGGCCCTGTCGTTTTTTGCCGAAAAATACGGATCCAAGGTCCGCGTTATTTCTATCGGTCATTTTTCCAAGGAATTCTGCGGCGGGACGCACTTGGACTCCACCGCTCAGATTGAAAAATTCAAACTCACCGGCGAAGGCGCCGTCGCGCAAGGCATCCGCCGCATCGAAGCTAAGACAGCCGATTTCGCCGTCCGGTTTGAAGAAGAGCAAAGACACTTGGAAATGGACAAACAGCGACGAGAAAACGAAAAATCCTCGCAAAAAACGCAAGCCCAAGAACTCAGTAAAGAAAAATTTGCGGCGTTTATTAAAAATGAACTGGACGGGATATTAAAAGACGCGGAAAATAAAAATGGCGCAAAATTAATTATCCAAAAATTTCCAAATGTGGATATCGAATTTTTACGGAAAATATCGGACTTTCTAAACACTCACAAATCCTTCGGGACCGGAGTCCTCATTCTGGCGAATAATTCACCGGAGCAAATCAATATTTTAATTTCGGTTTCTCGGGAACTCACTCCGCGCGTAAACGCCAACGACGTGATCAAACACATCGCTCCCTTGATCAACGGCAATGGCGGCGGACGGCCTGATCTGGCGCAAGCGGGAAGCAAGGAAAATAAAAATTTAGACCACGCTCTTAAAAAAGCACGTGAGATCGTTTTAGAAAAGCTGGAGAACTAAGGGACCTTATGAAAATCATCAAACACGACGGCAGCGGAGCTGAAAAACTTTATAATCGTTATGCCTACAACTCCAAGCGTCACGTCGAGGAAAAGGTAAGAAGAATCATCGATGACGTCAAGGTCGGTGGGGATACCGCGGTTCTGCGATATACGCGTAAATTTGACCAGGCGCAAATGGAAAGCAAAGATATCAAGGTCGCCGAAAGCGAAATCAGCGGCGCTTTTCAAAATATCACAAGCGATTTTATCGCCCATTTAAAGCAGATCATCAATAATGTGACCGGTTTTTATAAAAAGCAGTTGCCCAAGCCCTGCCGGGTCAAAGAAGCGGAGGGGATTTTATTGACGGAAAATATCTTACCATTGGATTCCGTCGGTATTTATATTCCGGCGGGCACGGCCCCGCTGGTTTCGACAGTTTACATGACGGTCATCCCGGCCAAGGTTGCAGGCGTCAAACGGGTTGTGATCTGCACTCCGCCGGACAAAAACGGACACATCAATCCGTACATCCTCGCGGTCGCCAATCTATTAAAGGTCAACGAAATTTATAAAGTCGGCGGCGCACAAGCGATCGCAGCCATGGCCTTCGGCACCAAGGTGATTCCCAAAGTTGACAAGATTGTCGGACCCGGAAACATTTTCGTCACCGAAGCCAAACGCCAGCTTTTCGGCACCGTGGGTATTGATATGCTCGCCGGACCGTCGGAGCTCGTTGTGATTGCCAACCGTTCCAGCAATCCCGAATACGTGATTGCCGATTTAGAAGCCCAAATGGAACATTTGGGCGGCTTGTCCATTCTTGTGACAAATTCGCGCCAGCTTTTAAGGATGGTGCGCCAGCGTGTCGCCGGAGGTTACGGAATTTATGCCAAGAATATGGAGGAGGCCGTTGAAATCGCCAATAAAATTGCCCCCGAACACTTGCAGGTTTTAACAAGCAATCCTAAAAGCATCGCATCAAAGATTCGCAATGCCGGCGCCATTTTTTTAGGGCCCCACAGTCCCACCGCTTTGGGCGATTATGCGGCCGGACCCAGCCACGTTTTACCGACGCTGGGAACAGCGAGATTTTTTTCCGGGATTTGTACGGCGGACTTTACCAAAAAAAGCCACGTGATTTCGTATAGCAAAAAAGCGCTCGAAAAAATCCGCGAACCTATTGAAAAAGTCGCCTTGATTGAAGGCCTGCAGAAACATGCGGATTCCATCAAGGTCCGTTTCACACACTAATAAAGGAACCCTATGACACAACGTCAAACAACTTTTGAACGCAAAAGCAAAGAAACCGAAATTCAGATCACACTGAATATCGACGGTAAAGGCCAAACAAAAATCCAAACTCCGATCGGCCTTTTGGATCATATGCTGGAATTGTTCGCTTTCTGGGGACTTTTTGATTTGGAACTTTCCGTCAAAGGCGACACCCATATCGACATTCACCACACCAATGAAGATATTGGCATCGCTTTGGGCAAGGCGTTTAAAAAAGCACTCGGAGATGACCGTGTCGGCATCCGCCGTTTTGGCTCGGCTTTCGCGCCGATGGAATCTACATTAGGACACGTCGTCATAGATTTAAGTGGTCGCGGGTATTTGAGTCCAATAATTATAAAAGATAATGATGAACAAAATAACAACCCTAAACTTAATGAATTGGTAGTAAAGCAAATACACGAAAAACTTAATAAAAACTCTAGTCAAGACGAGTATCAATTAAGTTATTTAGAGCATTTTCTTGAATCATTTGCTCATAATCTTGGAGCAACTCTGAATGTAAAAATTACAGGGTTATCTGATGATTTGCATACAAATTTAGAAACTATATTTAAAGCTTTAGGCATGGCGCTGGACCAGGCCACCCAGATCGATCCGCGGCGCGAAGGCCAAGTCCCATCAACAAAGGGCATTATCGACTAATGATTGCAATTATTGACTACGGTATGGGAAATTTGCGTAGCGTTCAGAAGGCGCTGGAACACGGCGGAGCTCAAACACAGATTACGGATGACGCTGCGAAGATTTCTAATGCCGATAAAATCGTTCTTCCCGGTGTGGGGGCCATCCGTCCCGCGATGGAGAAATTAAAACAACTTGATCTTGTTGCCGTTATCAAGGACGCTATTTATCAGAATAAACCTTTTTTGGGAATTTGCTTGGGGTTGCAGTTATTGTTCGAAAAAACTTTTGAAGACGGAGAAGGGGAGGCTTTAGGAATATTGAGCGGGAAGGTCACACGCTTTAACCATTTGAAAGTGCCGCAAATGGGCTGGAATCAAATCGCAATCACGCAAAAAGATTGTCCGCTTTTTAAAGGGATCCCCGATAAATCCGACGTATATTTCTGCCATTCCTATTTTGTGCAACCTTCTGAAAAAGGTTTGACGGCGACGGAAACCGATTATGGTTTAAAATATACATCCGCCATAGCCCGCGATAATTTATTTGGGGTGCAATTTCATCCGGAAAAAAGTCAGACGGTGGGATTGAAAATCCTGGAAAATTTTGTAAAACTTTAGATATCTAAAAATGGACACTTGATGATAAAGAAATTCATAGTGGTTCTTGTTATCACCCTTCTAAGCCTATTCAATTATCTTTCAGCTGATGCCAGATTAATGGAAAGTTGGGATTACGACAGATTGGCCGAAAAGTCCAATTTGATCGTAATCGGAGTACAGAGCCTACCCAGCAAAATTTCCAGCAAAAAAATGATTCTCCCGAACATCATGCCGGAAACCAGCGGATATGAAACAATAACAACGTTCGTTATCGTTGCGACCTTAAAAGGCCAGGCGACCGAAAAAGTTATTCGCTTACGCCATTGCACTTTGAATCCACAGCCGGTGACATCCTTGAATGGACCTGGACTAGTTAACTTTGATCCGAATTATAAATATGCGTATCTATTATTCCTAAAGGAAGGCGGCGACGGGATATATGAACCAATGTCCGGCCAAACCGATCCCGACCAATCCATAAAAAAAATAGACGGATTAACTTATAGTGACTATTACGTTAATAAATTTTTACCATCCCAAAAACCATGATCATATTTCCAGCCATAGACATTAACGGCGGCAAGGTCGTGCGTTTGCGCCAGGGCGAATTTTCCGACGTCACCGAATATTCGCTGGACCCGCTTTCCGTGGCGCAAAAATGGGTCGATGCGGAGGCGGAATGGCTGCATGTCGTAGATTTAGACGGTGCACTGCATGGCGAGATCAAAAATCTTGAAGTTATTTCTCAAATGGCAAAAAAGATTTCCATTCCCATCCAAATGGGCGGAGGTGTTCGCACGGAGGAAAATATTGAGAAACTTATTGCGGCAGGCATTCAGCGTGTCATTTTAGGGACGCGCATTGTCCAAGACCGTGTCTTTCTGCAAAGAATTTTGAACCGTTTTGGTGACAAAATTGCCGTCAGTCTCGACTGCAAGGATGGTTTTGTCACGCAACGCGGCTGGACCGAAACAACCAAGATCAAGGGCACCGACTTTGCCAAAGAATTAGAAAATCTAGGCCTTAAATGTCTTATCTACACCGATGTAAAACGCGATGGCATGTTGACCGGACCGAATTTTGAAGCTCTGTCGGAAATCTTACGCA
Source organism: Candidatus Omnitrophota bacterium (assembly GCA_031423615.1). Lineage (GTDB taxonomy): Bacteria > Omnitrophota > Gorgyraeia > Zapsychrales > JANLHA01 > JADLGJ01. Next base: position 12,625 of record JANPFV010000076.1, on the reverse strand, counting down.
CCATCAACATTCCCGTCATTGCCTCCGGTGGGATCGCCAATTTAGATGACATCAAAAACTTGCTTGCGGTCAAGCCCCGTCCGGTCATGGGGGCCATCACCGGTAAAGCGATTTACGAGGGCCGACTGGATTTGACCGAAGCCATAAAACTATGCAAAAAGTAGGGACAGACCCTACTTTTTAACACACGAAAAAAGAGGGTTTGTCCCTACTTTTGAATATGCTCAAAAAACGAATAATTCCATGTCTCGACGTTAAAGACGGCCGTGTTGTCAAAGGTGTCAATTTTGTTCACCTGCGCGACGCCGGCGATCCGGTTTTAATCGCCGAAGCCTACGATAAGCAAGGTGCCGATGAAATTGTTTTTCTTGATATCACCGCCAGCCACGAAAAACGCGGCATTATGATTGATATCGTTAAGCAAACCGCAGAAAAGGTTTTTATGCCTTTGACTGTCGGCGGCGGAATCAGCTCGCTCGAGGATATTCGCGAATTATTAAGCGCGGGCGCGGATAAAGTTTCACTAAATTCATCGGCGATCAAAAATCCGGAATTGATTACCCAAGCCGCGGACCGCTATGGCAGCCAATGTATTGTCGTCGCCATCGACGCCAAAAGAAATGGAAACCACTGGGATGTTTATCTGAATGGCGGGCGGGTCATGACCACTAAAGAAGCGGTCACCTGGGCGAAAGAAGCAGAAAACTTAGGCGCAGGAGAAATTTTATTGACGAGCATGGATGCCGACGGAACGAAAAAAGGTTTTGATATTACTTTGACTAAGGCCATAGGCCATGCGGTCAATATTCCGGTCATTGCCTCGGGCGGGGCAGGAAAGATCGAAGATTTTGCGGAAGTCTTTTTAAAAACCCCGGCCGACGCGGCCTTGGCGGCTTCAGTTTTTCATTATGGTGAATTGACGGTACCGCAAGTGAAAGCTTTTTTAAAACAAAAATCCATCGAGGTCAGATTATGAGCGAACTTAAGGAAGAAGAAAAAATACAGATCACCGCGGAGAATTTAGACAAACTGAAATTCGACCCAAACGGCTTAATCCCGGCCATTGTGCAAGACAGCGAAAATCAGGAAGTCTTGATGATGGCCTACATGAACCTTGATTCGCTCAGAGAAACCATCAAGGTCGGCAAGACGTGTTTCTGGTCTCGCTCCCGTCAGAAATACTGGATTAAAGGGGAGACCTCCGGCCACTTTCAGGACGTCAAAAATATTTACTATGACTGCGACTGCGACACGCTTTTAATTAAAGTGATCCAAACCGGTGCCGCTTGCCACACCATGAAGCGCAGCTGTTTTTACCGGGAAATCACACGTGCCTAAGAAAGCATTGAATGTTCAACGCTTGCTTTTTTTGACCCTTGTCGCTGGAATTTTCATCTTTTGTTATGTCGCAGATTTGAATATTTTCTCCGCAATCTTTGAAGCTATTGCTTTTGCAGCCCCGTACGTAAAGTATTTCATTCTACTTTTCCTTGTGCTTTGCTTTGCGTGCCTGAGCGTGTATTATTATTGGACTCGGATCTCGAATCAGGAAATTTCAAAAAGGTTTTTGGCCTGGTTAAAAATTCTTTCGGTATCGTTTTTTATCGCGTTCCTATTGTCTTGTATCATTGTTTACTTCAACATTTATTTTAACAAAACATTCGATAATACCTGATTATGTCCTATCCATCGGAAAAAGAATTTTTGAAACTCAGCAAAAAAGGCAACCTGATCCCGGTTTATAAGGAAATCTTAGGCGATCTGGATTCGCCGGTCTCCGCCTACTACAAATTGACCCAAGGTGATAGGCATACCGAAAAAAAGACCTTTTCCTTCCTTCTCGAATCCGTTGAAGGCGAAGAAAAAGTGGCCCGCTATTCTTTCTTGGCCAAGGACCCCGAGCTCGTCGTGGAAAGCAAACACAATGCAATCCACATCACCCGTTTCGACCAAAAAACACAAAAAACCGAAACACAGAAGATCCACCAAACACCGCTGACGACATTACGCGAAATCATGGCGCGATACAAATTTGTCCATATTCCCGGTCTGCCGCGCTTTTGTGGGGGGATGGTCGGTTATATCGGTTATGATGTCGTCCGCTTTTTTGAAGATCTGCCTCATAAACCGCAGGATGATTTAAAATTGCCAGACATTCTTTTAGTATTGGCGAAAGCGCTGATCATTTTCGACCATCTCAATCACCGGATCAAGGTCGTTTATTGCGTGGAAATTCCAGTGAACGCAACCGAAACCCAAAAAAAATCGGCTTACCAAAAAGCCGTCACCAAGATTGAAAAGTTGACCGTCGAACTCAAACAACCTCTTTGCGCCGACAAAAAAGAAAAAAAGAATATTGCAAAATCAGCGGCCCAATCAAATTTTACCGAGAAGGAATTTTGCCGCATCGTAAAAGAAGGAAAGAAAAGAATCAAAGCCGGTGACATTATTCAGGTCGTCTTGTCGCAACGCTTTGCCGTTAAACTCCAAACCGATCCGTTTCATATTTACCGGATGCTGCGCGCCTTGAATCCTTCGCCTTATATGTATTTTCTTCATTTTGCCGATGTGCAAATTATCGGATCTTCGCCGGAGCTTTTGGTGCGTTGCGAAGATGGTACCGTTGAAACCCGGCCCATCGCCGGCACGCGCCAACGCGGCAAAAACGATAAAGAGGACGCCGCTCTCGCGCAAAACCTTTTGGCGGACCCGAAAGAAAAAGCCGAACACATCATGCTCGTGGACCTGGGCCGCAATGATTTAGGCCGCGTCTGCGAATTAGGATCGGTCAAAATTTCCGAATTCATGTCGGTAGAAAAATATTCGCATGTCATGCATATTGTCAGCAATGTCAAAGGCAAACTGAAACGCGGGCAGGACGCTTTTGACGTTTTACAAGCCACCTTCCCGGCGGGGACCGTTTCCGGAGCGCCCAAGATCCGCGCTATGGAAATCATTGACGAGCTGGAAAATGTTTCCCGCGGACCTTATGCCGGCTGCATTGGTTATTTTAGTTTTTCCGGAAATTTTGATTCGTGCATTACCATCCGCACCATTGTGGCAACTCAGGGGAAGGCTTATATCCAGGCGGGAGCCGGTATTGTCGCCGATTCCGATCCCAAAAAGGAATTTGCCGAAACACAAAATAAGGCGCGCGCGCAAATCATGGCGATTGAATCCGCGCACAACGAATTTGCCTGAAAAGGAAATTAATGGCTGAATTAATTATTGTTAAAACTTATTTTCACAAGCACGAGGCCCAAATGGCTCTCGGTCTGCTTAACAGCAACGGCATTGAAGGCCTCCTTTCTTCCGATGACTGCGGAGGTTACCGCGACCATTTGACCTTGGGAATGGGAAACCATCGCTTACTGGTCAAGCCTCAGGATTTAAATGAAGCCCAAACAATTTTGGAAGCTTTCGCCCAGCCCCTTTCGGAAGAGGAACTCAAGAAAATTGAACAAGAAGCCGTGGGAGAAAATCCCTTGCCGACAAAGAAGAAAAAAAATATCATCGCCATTTTAGCTTTGAGTATCATTATACTGATTTTATCTGTCGGCTATATTCAACATCGTCATGTTTCAACTGTTTTCGATCCTCGGGATTGCCGGTCCACGGGCAAGGGTGTGCAATGTCGGGAATATTATAAAAGCGGCCAAATCAAAATTCTCGAAGAATTTCAGGATCAAACGGCCGTGATGTATGAATACTATCCCAATGGCGCCTTGAAAAGTGACTTTCGCTTCGTTAACAAAAAGTTAGAAGGCCCTTCCCATGACTATAATGAAAACGGCCGGTTGGAAAGGGAGGTCATTTACAAAAACAATCTGGCCGAAGGAGAAGAAAAAACATATTACTCAAACGGCCAAATCAGAATAATTACACCTTTCCAAAAAGACCAGCCAGATGGAGAGCAGATAATATACGCCCCAAACGGTAATGTGATCGACCAGCTTTCTTACCGCAATGGTGTCCTGTTCGATGCTGACGGGAAACCCTATAACGGGACCCGTCAAATTTATTTTGAAAATAAAACCTTAATGAGCGAATGGAATTTTAAGAACGGTCTATTAGACGGACCCAGCAAGGAATACACCGAAGACGGAATCCTAAAAGAGCAAGCCAATTACAACAACGGGGGGTTAGACAGTACCACGGTTGAGTATTTTCCCAACGGTACAATCCAAAGACGCCTAACAGCAAAGGATAATTTTCTAGCTTCCCTGATAGAGTATGACCCCGCAGGGAACATTATTTTTGAAAAGTCGTGGAAATAAGCCTTCGATAAGCATTCGAATGAAAGAATTTGCTTAAATCATTAAATTTTAGTATATTAGTGGCTCAAATTTAGATAATGATCAGATAACCATAATAAGGGAGAAATGAATGGAAGTTCGTATTCGCTTACAAAAGGCCGGCAAACCGGCCAGCAAACGCTGCAATTACCGCATTGTCGCCATGAGCCGCGCCACTGCTCGTCAGGGTAGGAATTTGGCCACGATCGGATATTATGATCCGGCCAGAAAACCGGCAACGCTTTCCGTTGACCATGAAAAACTGCAGGCCTGGATCAACAAAGGCGCCCGCATGACGGATACAGTTAAGTCGCTGGTCAAGCAAGACAAAAAATCCGCCAAATAAACTTTTTACTTAAGGAATCATATGTTTCCAGAACATGCGGGCAGTCCCTTAATTCCTATCGCTTTAATGGGGGCCATTTTTTATTTTATAGTCTGGAGACCGGAAAAAAAGAAGCAGGCCGATCATAAAGAAAAAATTTCTAAATTGCAGAAGAACGATAGTGTGGTGACTCTAGGCGGGATTCACGGCACCGTGGTCAATGTCAAAGAAAAAACGATCATTGTCCGCGTGGACGACAACGTAAAAATTGAAGTGGACCGCGAAGCCATCACGACCGTAACCCCAAAGTCCTAAACGCCCCGTCAATTTGTATGTAAAGAAAGAGAGACCATGAGCAAGAAATTGCAATTCAGGATTTTCGTTATTTTGGCGACACTCGCCGCGTCATTGTATTTTACATTTCCTTTACAAAAGCGCATAAACCTGGGGCTGGACTTGCAGGGGGGAATGCATCTCGTCCTCCGGGTCAAAACTGAAACCCTGACGGCCGACGCCAAAAAAGACGCTGTTGTGCGCGCCATCGAAATTTTACGCAACCGTATCGACAGTTTAGGCGCCGGTGAAACCGTGATCCAACGCCAGGGAGAAGATCAAATTATTGTCCAACTTCCCGGAGTGACCGATCGCGAAAGAGCCATTAAGATCATCGGAGCGGTAGCCCAGCTGGAATTTTCTCTCGTCAACGACAATCCTGAACTCTTTAAAGAAGCCTTGTCCGGTAAAGTTCCCGAAGGTTATGTGATCAAATACGTCAAGGGCAAAGGCAATCCTATTTTGGTGGAATCGAAAGCTTCGGTCAAAGGAGAAGCGATTACCGATGCGCGGGTCGATATGTCGGCGAATGGATTTATGGAACCCCACATCTCTCTTACCTTTAATAATAAAGGGTCTAAAGAATTTGGGGATTTGACCCGCAAACACGTCGGCGAACAACTGGCTATTGTGCTCGATGGCGAAGTCCTTTCGCATCCCAATATTCAAGAACCCATTTTAGACGGGCACGCGCAAATCACCGGCCAATTTTCTTTTGATGAAGCTTCGCTTTTGGCTTTGTCCTTACGCTCCGGTTCTTTACCGGCCCCTATGGAAATTGAAGAAGAACGGACCATCGGTCCTCTTTTAGGAAAAGATTCCATCACCGCCGGCATTAAAGCCACCGTCGCTGGATTGGTGTTAGTGGCAGGATTTATGCTCATTTATTATCTTTTAGCAGGATTTATTTCCGTTTTAGCGCTAGCTTTAAATTTATTTATCATTACCGGAACACTCGGTCTTTTAAATATTCTAGTGGGCGGCTCAGCGGTCACGCTGACCTTGCCCGGTATCGCGGGTATCATTTTAACCCTCGGTATGGCCGTTGACGCCAATGTCCTCATCAATGAACGTATCCGGGAAGAAATCAATAACGGACGGCCCTTGTCGACCGCGATTGCCAATGGTTACAACCGGGCTTTTGCCGCTATTTTTGATTCCCATATAACCAATCTGATTGCGGCTTTTATGCTTTTCCAATTTGGTTCGGGACCGGTCAAAGGTTTTGCCATCACCTTAACCATCGGGATTATTTCCAGCCTTTTTACCGCCCTCTATGTCACCCGCACGATCTTTATGATTCTGATGCAAGGAAAAGGTCTGAAAAACCTGCCGATGATGCGGCTTTTGAGCAATACCAAAATCGACTTTATTAAAATCCGTTATTTCTGTTTTGCCCTTTCCCTGATCGTTACAATCGGCGGAATGCTGGCCTTTTTTCATAAAAAAGAGGCCGCTTACGGTATCGATTTTGCCGGGGGGCAAATCCAAGAATACAAATTCGCCAAACCTGTTTCTTCCGAAGTTATCCGGGATGCTTTAAAAAGCAATGGGGTTATCGACGTCGTCATTCAACGCTTTGAAAAAACGCCCGAAAATGTTATCATTCGTACGTCGGCCGCCGAAGATATGCATAGCGCCGTCGATAAAGCGCTTAAAGAAAAGCTGGCGGATAATCCCGCCCAACTTTTGCGCGTCGAAAAAGTCGGACCCATTGTGGGAAAACATTTACGTCAGCAGGCGCTTTTAGCGATTATCTGTGCCATGGGCGGGATTCTTATTTATATTGCCTATCGCTTTAAGCATTTTGATTTTGCCGTCGCTGGGGTCATTGCCCTGATCCATGACGTCTTAGTCGCCTTAGGTCTGGTTGTTTATTTTGGCCACCAGGTGGACCTTTTGATTGTCACGGCACTTCTGACCATTGCCGGTTTCTCGATCAGCGATACGATCATCATTTATGATCGCGTCCGGGAAAATATCGCCAAAACCAAAAAATACGATCTGGCGGAAATCATCAATCTGAGCATCAACCAAACTTTAAGCCGCACCATTTTGACATCTTTAACGGTCATTATGGTTGTGCTGTCTTTATTTTTCCTCGGCGGGGAAGTGCTGCACGCCTTTTCACTGTGTCTTTTGATCGGGTTTTTAACCGGAGTTTATTCCAGCATTTACGTTGCGGCGCCCCTGGTCTTATTTTGGGAAAAACGCAACGCTAAGTAAGACATCTTATGTTTCGCTCGCTCAAACTTTATGTTGAGCAGACCATTGACGTCGATGAAATCATCGCGGAATTGACTGCGTTTCATTACCGTCACGTCAAGGAAGTGATTCAGGAAGGCGACTTCTGCCAACGCGGGGAAATCATTGATATTTTCCCCACGAATTTTGACGGTCCCATCCGTGTGGCTTTAGACGACACCGAGATCCGTGCCATTTCCAGTTTTAATATCCAATCTGGAAAAGCGATATGGCAGCATAAAATTGCTATCATTCTTCCGCACAAGGCCAACCCCAGCAAATCTCCTTTCAATTCTGATACGCCACTCAATGCCTTTGTTGACATTCAAAAAGGGGATTATGTTGTGCATAATCACCACGGGATTGGAAAATTTCTAGGTCTTGAGCATTTGACGATCAATAAAGAAAAGCGCGACCTTTTGGTCATTGAATACGCCGGCGGGGACAAGCTTTTTATTCCCCAGCATGACATGAACCTCGTACAAAAATATATCAGCTTTCAAAAAAGACCGCCGCGGCTTTACAAACTGGGGAGCAAAGAATGGCAAAAAGTCCGACGAGGAATCGAAGAGCGTTTGCGCCGTTTTGCCGCTGAACTTTTACGGATCCAGGCCTTGCGGGCCACTGTCATCGGCACAAAGTTCTCTGCGGACACGCCGTGGCAAAAGGAATTTGAAAGTCAATTTCCTTTTACCGATACACCGGATCAAATCCGCGCCACTCAAGAAATCAAAACCGATATGGAAAGCGAACAACCCATGGACCGGCTCTTATGCGGGGACGTCGGTTTTGGAAAAACCGAAGTGGCCTTGCGGGCCATTTTTAAAGCCGTGATGGACAACAAGCAGGTGGCCGTTTTGGTCCCGACGACTATCCTGGCCGAACAGCATTTTTACAATTTTACCCGACGGATGAAAAATTTTCCTGTACGTCTCGCCATGCTCAGCCGTTTTCGCACTCTGCAAGAACAACGAAAAACCATCAAAGAATTAAGCGAAGGGACCGTCGATGTGGTCATCGGCACCCACCGCCTGCTTTCAAAAGATATTTCTTTTAAAGATCTCGGTCTCATCGTCGTTGATGAAGAACAACATTTTGGCGTCCGCGCCAAAGAACGGCTCAAACATTTGAAACTGCTCGTTGATGTGCTTTCCATGAGTGCCACACCCATTCCGCGCACACTGTACATGGCGATTTCAGGGGTCAAAGACATGTCCGTCATTTCTACTCCTCCGCAAAACCGCATTCCTGTGGTCACCCACATCGTGGAATTTGACGAAGAACTGATCCAAGACGCCATCCAGCGGGAGCTGCGGCGTAACGGACAAGTATTTTTTTTACATAACCGCGTGCAAGATATCGAGCAAATTGCTAAAATCATCACACGGCTGGTGCCGGAAGGTAAAATAGCGGTGGGACACGGGCAAATGCCTTCAAGACTTTTGGAAGAAATTATGTTAAAATTCCTGACCGGTGAAGTGAATGTACTGATCTGCACGACGATCATCGAATCCGGCATCGATATTCCCAACGCGAATACTTTAATCGTCAACCGCGCGGACCGTTTTGGCTTAAGCGAATTGCATCAGCTGCGGGGCCGCGTGGGAAGATTCACAAACCAGGCGTATGCTTATTTCATTACTCCGCCGGAAAAAACTTTATCAAGAGAAACAAAGCACCGCATGAGCGCCCTGGGAAAATACAGCGAACTCGGTTCAGGTTTCCAGGTCGCTTTCGAAGATTTACAAATCCGCGGAGGCGGTAATTTGCTCGGTGAAGAACAAAGCGGATATATCGCCGCAGTAGGTTTCGACCTTTACTGCCGGCTTTTAAAAGAATCAGTAGAAAATTTAAAAAAATCTAAGGAGCTTATAACCCATGTCCCATCGTAATGTCCTTGCCCTGTTGTTATTTCTCTTTGTTCTCATGGCCCAGCCCGCCGCAGCCGCAATTGAAGACACCATCGTTGCTGTCGTTAATGATGAAGTCATCACACTCAATGACTTAAAAGATTATATCGAGACCCGTGCAATGCAAATGCGAATCGAAGGAAACAATTCGAGTGATATTCAAAAATTCATGAGTGATATGGCCAAGAACGGTTTGGACCGTCTGATCGAGGACAAAATCCTTCTCAATGCCGCCAACAAAAATGAACTGTCCTTAAACCAGGAAGACCCCAAAGGCGAAGGCCGCCGCAAGGAAGAAATTGAAGATCAGGTAGATCGCCGTCTCGACGGCATTAAAGCGCAATATAAAGGCGACGAAGATTTTTTAAAGGCGCTCATCGATCAAGGCGTATCGATCACCGATGTCCGCAATCGCATCCGCAACCAAATTAAAACCAAGCGTCTGGTCGACCAGCAGATCCGCGCCAAAGTGTATGTCAATCCGCAGGAAATTTCCGCTTTTTATAAAAACCATTTTGAAGAATATAAAAAACCAGACCGCGTGAATTTGGATTCTATTTTTATTCCTAAAGACAATGCTGCTCCCGCCGCCCGGGCCAAAGCGGAAGAAGCTCTCGCAAAAATTAAAAACGGAGAAAATTTTAAGGACGTCGCCAAAGATTATTCAAAGGCGGCGCCCATTGGCATCATCAAAAAGGGCCAAGCTTTACCCGAAATCGAAAAAATTGTTTTCGCGCTTTCGAGCGGCGAAGTTTCGGGGGTTTGCGAAGTCGCTAACGGATTTTATATTTTCCGCTTGATGGGACGCATAAAAGCAGAATTGTCAGCCCTCGATGAAGTGAAGGATGAAATTCATAACGCCATCTTTCAAAAGAAATTTGAAGATAAATTTAACCAATGGCTCAGCAAACTTAAAAAAGAAGCCTTCGTCGACATTAAGAAAAACTTATAGGGACCATTTCTCTTAAACCCACCCTTCGAAAGCTTGAGGCCCGGCAAGAAATTTCACGAAAAAATCTTTATGAATAAATCCCGTAAAAAAATTATCGGCATCACCTTAGGTGACCCTTCCGGAATCGGCCCGGAAGTGACGGCCAAAGCCCTCAAGGATCCGAATATCCGGCGGTTAGCTCATTTTAAAGTGATCGGAGACGAAGTCATTTTTAAACGCTTCCGTTTTCCACGCTCTCCGACATGCCAGCTTATCGGCATCAATAAAATCCATCCTTTCGATTACCCTTTTGAGGATGACCATTGTGCAGCCGCCGCCGCATCCTTGGCCTATTTGGAAACCGCTGTCGGGATGATCAAGGACAAAAAGATCGACGGGCTGGTGACCGGTCCGGTTTCGAAAGAAGCTATTTCGACTTTGGGCGTTTCTTTCCACGGACATACCGAATATTTGGCTGATAATTTTGGCGTCACAGATTTTGAAATGATGTTTCATTCTCCGCAACCGCGCCTGATCATTGCCACACGTCACTTGGCTTTGAAGGATGTGGCCGAAGCGATATCTTATGAACAACTCCTCAGGACAATGCGTCTGGCGAATGAGAATTTTAAAAAGCTTTTTAAAATCAAAAAGCCCCGTATCGCTTTGGCCGGCCTTAATCCGCATGCAGGTGAAGGAGGGCTATTAGGCACAGAAGAACAACAAATTATTATTCCCGCCATCCAACAGGCCAACAGGGAAGGGATTGCCGCTTTCGGACCTTTTGCCGCCGACACCTTGTTCTCGCAAAAAAATTTTAAGAAATATGATCTTTTTATCGCCATGTACCACGATCAGGGTTTAGCGCCTCTTAAGGCTATGTATTTCAATGACCTTGTCAATGTCACTCTGGGTCTGCCTTTTCTCCGCACTTCTCCAGCGCACGGAACCGGGTTTGACATCGCCGGAAAGAACAAAGCTGATCCGTCTTCCATGATCGAAGCCATTAAATTCTGCACAAAATTCTCGTAACACACTCCTGCTATTTGTACAAATACGATCAAAAAAAAATTGGCGAATATTTTTAAAATATGTTATTTTTAATCATCTATTATTTACTGTAATAATGTGTATGTCCAAAATATGGACTACACTAAGCGAATATCGAGATTAGCCACAGTTGCTCTATCTCATAACTTGACCATTCAGGTCCATTCCCCCTTCACAATTGATTTAAAAATTTCTTAAAATGGATCCATGCGGCATTGGAACATTTTTCTTTGTATTCTTATATTAAAATTTGAAATAAGTCAAACCTTCACCCGGGAGATACTTATGTTTGAGCAAAAAAAAGTAAAATTTTTGTTTGTGGCTGTGAGCACCTTGGCCTCTCTTATTATTAATATTCCCAACGTCTGGGCCATCCGCAACCCCGACGACCCACTCCCGGTTCGGCCGAAAGTTGAAAATCAAAAGCGAAATACTTCTTCCAGCACAAGCGTATCTTCATCTTATGTAGCTGTTCCTGATCAAACCAAACTGATCACTGACCAAAGGTTGAGCCAACAAACCCAACAACCGCTCATTCGCGACCTTCGTGATTTATTCCAGTTGCAAACCGTCCTTCAAGGAAAGCCAAAAACCGAAGAACAGATCAGCGTAGCCATTCTCAACCAGCTAAAAAATTCCACAAATTGGCTGGGCTCGGTCAAAGTCGATGAATTACGCTTGGATTATGTGAGAATTGTTCCTTCTTTAGATGGCAAAGCCCAAGATGCCTATGTCCGTTTTGTCCAGCAATACTCCGGAGTAGACATCGAAAACAGTTATGTTTTAATAACAGTCAAAATTCTTTCCAACTGGACAATTATTTCCTCGGCTCAGGCACAACTTTACCCGCAGCTAAAGCTCAAATCTATTACTACACAAAATACTTCGCTACCTTCATCTGTAAAAGCAATAGAACAAAATTCTTTAAAAACTCTTGGGCTCGAGGGCACAGAAGTTAATAAGATAGAGGAAAATCGAAGAGTGCGATTCATTGATGGCCGCTGGCACCGTGTTCGTGAAGTAAAATATAAGGAAAGTGATTATAAGGCCATCATTGATGAAGACACGCATGAAACCTGGGCAGAAGATACCCGCGTCTACGGAACCATTCAAGGAAATGTTCAGGGACGAGGTGTTGAATTTAATCCTCAAGCAACAGGTACCAATTTAAAAGTTTTAAAATTAAAAGATCTGAAGCTCAGTGCTTCCAGTGGTGCTCAAATTTACACTGATAAATTGGGAAATTTTAATTTTCCATCGGAAACGCTCCAAACGACGGTTTCTCGGACTCCGCGGCCGCTGGGCGAGTGTTTCTACCTTTACAGGAGAGAATTTGACTTTTAGCGGACTTGCTTTGCCGGATAATACTCTAAACTTAATGTTTAATCCCAGTGATGCGTCCGAATACACAACCGCACAAGTCAATGGTTACTATCATACCCAAATTCCTACTTAGGATTTTATGCGCACGGATTGACATGAAAACGCTGACAAATTTTCTTAGCCTGAACCGCTAAAGCCTAAAGAAAGAACTTTT
>JANPFV010000075.1:0-13482 GCA_031423615.1 Candidatus Omnitrophota bacterium | reverse complement strand
TTGATCGACATCACCTTACCCAGAATGTCTGCGGGCGGCTCATTGATCCCGATGTAATTGCCCAGAGACTTACTCATCTTTTTTTCGCCGTCGGTCCCCACTAAGAGCGGGGTCATAATGACGACCTGAGGCTTTTGCTTAAAGGATTCCTGGAGTTGCCGGCCCATCAAAAGATTGAACTTTTGGTCGGTCCCTCCCAGCTCAACATCAGCTTGCAAATGGACGGAATCAAAACCCTGCAGCAAAGGATAAAGAAATTCCAGAATACTGATTTCTTTTGCCGTTTCAAAACGCTTTTTAAAATCCTGACGCGCCAGCATTTGCGCAACGGTAGAAAAGGCCGTCAATTCCAGCATTTCCTGAGCGGTCAGCTTGGCCAACCACGCACTATTGAAAACAACCTTGGTTTTATTTTCGTCGAGAATCTTAAAGACTTGGGTCTTATACGTTTTAGCGTTGGCAGAAATAGTTTCCAATGACATTTTAGGCCGCGACTGGTCGCGGCCGGTGGGGTCACCGACCTGGGCGGTAAAATCACCGATTAGAAAGAACACTTCGTGGCCGATATCCTGAAACTGACGAAGCTTACGAAGCAAAACCCAATGACCCAAATGAATGTCGGGGGCTGTAGGATCAAATCCAGCCTTGATCTTGAGCGGCTTCCCGGTTTTTTTGCTTTCCTGTAAACGGGTCCGCAAATCCGCCGCATGGATAACCTCGACCGTTCCGCGGATTATACGCTCAAAGATGTCTTGGTCGTTCATATGGAAATTCGAATGAAAAGACAATCCATCGGGAAAGTGGCTCTGACTCGTCAATAATTATAGACGGGAACTGACTCCGATTTTCATCTGATCAACATCGACCTTGATAATCTTGACTTTTAAAGGATCACCAGGCTTAAGGTTCGTGGCTTGATCTTTATCGATTTCCGAAGAATAGACCAAGGCCTCGACATCGCCGGGTAAACGGACAAAAACGCCAAAGCTGGAATTCAACACAACCTGGCTATCGACTTCACTGCCGACGGGATATTTGTCGGCAATAGACGTCCAGGGATTTTCGGTGAGTTGTTTTAAACCTAACGTGATTTTACGACTTTCCGCATCAACAGCCAAAACCATGACGGTCACATCTTGGCCCTTTTGTAAAACTTCCTGCGGATGATTGATTTTGCGGATCCAAGACATATCAGAAACGTGGATCATCCCTTCAAGCCCGGATTCAAGTTCCACGAAAGCGCCATAATCGGTAAAGCCGCGAACCGTTCCCTTAACGGATTTTCCGACGGGAAGACTCTTCTGCGCCTCGAGCCAGGGATTTGTTTCCAATTGTTTCATGGAAAGAGAAATGCGTTTGGAATCTTTGTCGACATTGATGATCACACAGCTGATTTCATCACCCAGCTTAAACATTTCCTGGGGATTGACCATTTTTTTCTGCCAAGAAATTTCGGAAGAGTGCAACAAACCTTCGATGCCCTTTTCGATTTCGACAAAAACGCCATACGGCATAATGTTGACAACCTTACCCTTGATCTTTGCCCCAGCAGGGTATTTTTGATAAATGTCATCCCAAGGGTTTGGAGAAATTTGTTTTAAACCTAAGGAGACTTTGGAATTGTCCTTATCAAAATCGAGAATCATGACTTCAATTTTGTCACCCAGCTGGACGATTTCGCTGGGATGATTGATGCGCGACCAAGACATGTCGGTAATATGAAGCAGACCGTCTACGCCGCCCAGATCAATAAAAGCTCCAAAATCGGTAATCCCCTTAACCGTACCTTTACGGCGTTCGCCTTTTTTGAGCTCGCCCCAGAGTTTTTCACGGACCAAATCGCGTTCTTTTTGGAAAATATCTCGACGGGAAAGGATCAAATTGCGGCGTTGCTTGTTGATTTTTGCCACCTGAAAATTGAATTTGTTCGCCATGATCGTATCATTAGCATAACCTTTGAAAGCGGACAATGACATGGGCAAGAAACCTTCCACCCCTTCCACATCGACCATATAACCGCCCTTGACCTGCTTAACGACCCGGCCTTCAACCACGTGGCCTTCTTCTATATCTACCATGACCTTCTGCCAGCCTTTAACTTTTTCAGCCTTCGCACGGGACAGGACTAAACGGCCTTCTTCATCTTCAACCGACTCAACCAAAACATCAATCTCACGGCCAATTTCAAGTTCTTCCTTATTACGAAATTCTTCGAGTGGAATAAAACCTTCCGATTTAAAACCGATATCAATGACCGCTTCTTTAGCTGTAAGGGCTACAACGATCCCTTTGACAATGTGACCTTCCTTAACACTTTTGACGGTGCTGGCATAAAGTTCCGCCATTGCACTTTGTTTATTATCTTCCATGAATTTGTTTCCCCTTTTCTTACCGCAGATTCTTTAAAAAGAGTTGCCTCTCCTTAAAGTGAAGTTCAATTATCGCAAAATAATTTTTTTTGTCAATTGAAATCTTGGCGAAAAACAATGATTTAAAAAGAATCAGTAGCTTACCGACCATGAGCGTCAATAGGCTCATAGTTATCGCCGGAGGAAACAACAATCAGCTCTCCCAATATGATTTTAAACGGATATTTATGAAATTTTTCTGCCCCCTTGGGCATGACGAGATTGATTCCAATCGAGGAGAGGGGGGACATACGCCGCAACATGAATTGATTGAATTTGCGCCGTCTGTCCCCAAGACCAACACTCAGGGCTTAGAAATACTATTTGTCACAATGCTTTCATTCCAAAACCGTGCCTTTGACAAATAAGACCCAACATAAAAACCGAAATGTCCGGGCTTGGAAAAATCTTTGGGTTGAAAACCCATCGCCCCTAAATTAGAGTTAACAATTTCTTTGCTAGTCGGCAATGAACCTACGCCATTAACCACTTCCCGGATGATGATCGTGCCCTGTGCCGGCGGCTGACCGTATGTCGTATCCGTAGAATTAATGACCAATATTCTGTATACAACGCCAACTTTAATGGGCCAATTCTTTATCCAATTGCGATCCATCAATCCATTTTTTTCGTGCAATATGCTGATTCGCATAAGATCGGCATCAAGAATGATTTTATAAGCGTCCGTGGGGTTTCCACGCCAAGCCTGGATTTCCTCTTGCGAATTGCCGATGAGAACAAAAGCATTCTTCATTTCGCCGCCACCCATAATCATGGCATCTACTTCGAAAGAAACGCCCGCTAAACTCGGCGCAGGCCAATACGGCGGCGTCGCAGAATATTCAACGAGATTTTGCCCCCCCATGTCCTTTCCAAGACTTCCATTAATGGAAACCTCATGCAAATCAAGATCGTATTTTGCTACAATCACATCGGTATTTCTGACCGCTTTACCCATATTGTTAATCGAAACATCAGCACCTTTTAAAACTCTCGGAATAATGCTGACCGCATTACCTGTCCCACACTCTCCCGTCGAAACAAAGCAAAGAAAACTCCATACCATTAAAAACACCAAAGACATTCCTTTTTTCATTTTTCCTCCCTGTGGTTTAGTTATCTGTGTTTTGAGAAATCCGGTAGCGGAATTATGTAACCGGTTACATAATATGTATAGCATTTCGTGGGCTTGCTGTCAAGCGGATCAAATCGCCTACCTGCGCTGTTCGTTTATGAAAGTTTTTGAACGGAGTCTCGGCGAATCAACTCCACAGGGAATAAAACTTTGCCGGTCAAGGCCCTTACCCTTATCGAAGATTTTAAATGAGCAATGATTCGGCGGGTCCCTTCAGCGGCCAGATCATAAAGAGGAACTTCAACGCTGGCCAAAGGAGGTTCGCACAAACCGGCGCGGGGATCATTATCGAAACCCACAACCGAAATTTTTTGGGGGCAAGGAATATGCAAATCTTTCAATTTCCGCAAAACACCGAAAGCCATTTGATCACTTAAACAAAAAATGGCCGTGGGCTTTTTTTTATCTTTGAGAATATCGCCCACCTTTTCATATGCTAAATCTTCCCTATAATCAGCATGGATAACCCATGCTTGATTCAAGGCAATACCCTTACTCTTCAAAAAGGAAGAAAACCCTTTGAATCTTAAGTCACTGTCGGTCGACGACCTCGATCCGCAGACCACCGCAAAACAGCGGTGTCCCAAACCATAAAGATATTCCGCAACTTTTTTTCCACCGGAAGCCTGATCACCACACACAAAGAATATTTTCATGCCGGGCACAAAATCATTGACCACGACACAGGGAATCGTCATTTTTTCCAAAACGCGGGAGCTGGAAAAAAACTTTGTCCAATGGGTGACTATAAGTCCGTCGACATGCTCCCCTTTTTTGAAATCGTAATGGTCCCACGTTTCATGTTCTTTTTTAAGAAGCAAAATCTTAAATTGATACTCGGTATTCAGCAAATAATCCGAAATCCCCGCCAGGACATTGACGTAATAGGGATGATAAAAAATGCCAGGAAAATACGGGAAAATAACCCCGATGGTTTTTGTTACTGTTTTATTGAGATTCCGCGCCGCCAGATGAGGGGTATATTTGTACTTAATAATGAGTCGATCAACCGCTTGCAATGTTTTGAGAGCAACTTTGTTACGCGTCTCTGGATTAATCGCACGCGATATCGTGGCCACCGAAACACCGGCCTTAGCGGCCATATCTTTTATGTTCATTGTCATATTTTTAAAAAAGAATTGTTTGCTGACATCATTCCATGGCCTGAATACCAAAAATTCTATTGCAAAGAATTTATTTTTTGCAGAATCTGGTTGGCGATGAGGTCATAAGGGTCTTGGGGAGAAAAAAAAGTCGGCGCTCCTATCACAATCTTAACCGGATGCCGGTGGATTTTTTTTGAACCCTTGGTCATCACTCTATCCGTCCCCGCAATCTTTACCGGGATGACGGGGACTTGCCCTTTGACCGCCAAAAAACCGACCCCCGATTTGGCGGCGACTTCGCCTTCTCCCGCCACCCGCGTCCCCGTGGGAAAAAGCGCCAAGGGCTGACCGGCTTTTAGCTTGCGCAAACATTCCCGCATCGCACTGACATCGGAACCTTCCCGATTGATGGGAAAAGAACCCAGCCCGTACATGAGCCAGGCAAAAAGTTTGTTAGCAAACAAACTTTTTTTAGCAATATGATAAATGGGGCGATGCATAGCATAACTGATGAGCGGGGGGTCAATATTGCTGAGATGATTGCACGCGGCGATAAAGGACCCCTTAACGGGAATGTTTTCGCGGCCTACAATGGTCAGAGGAAAAAACAACGGATTGATAAGTTTAATAAGAAAATAGGCAGGCCAGTACAACGGCGGCGTCATGTTATTTTCCTGATAAAAGTTTTTCGCCAAAGACGAGCAACTGCCGGGAGCGGGCCAATGACTTGGATTCCGCATAGGCGCGCACCAAAGGTTCCGTCCCCGACGGCCGAAACATCAGCCAGCTTTCGTCTTCACAGATGAGCTTAACCCCGTCAAAGTCTTTTAGGCCAACGACTTTCTTACCCAGCAAATTGTCGATGGTTTTGATTTTATTAAAGTCAACAGAAACGCCGGGAGTTAATTTCACATCGGCCCGAAGATAGTAATAACGGCCGAATTCCTTTTCCATGTCTTCGATGATTTTTTTAATATTTTTTTTCTGATAAACCATCATCTCAAGCAATAACAGACCCGCCAATGTGCCGTCGCGCTCCGGAATATAATCCTGAAACCCCAATCCTCCGGCCTCTTCACCGCCGGCAATAATACGCTCTGAGATCATCAGGTCTGAAATATATTTAAACCCTACCGGCGTTTCATACAATTTCAAGTTCAACTTCTTGGCAATTTTGTCAATCAAGGTAGTGCCGCAAATGGTTTTGACGACTCCGCCACAGCGGCCGCGATTGCGAACCAAGTGCAAAATAAGAAGCCCGAGTATCTTTTGCGGATGCAAAAATTCTCCGCCCGCGGCAACCGCCCCGATCCTATCCGCATCTCCATCGAGCACAAGCCCCAGATCGAATTTTTCTTTTTTGACCCGTCCCATAATATCTTCTAGCATTTCCGCAATGGGTTCCGGCTTTTTCCCGTCGAAATACGGGTTGATCTCGGAACGCATCAGACTTAAGCGGATCTTAGTCCCTTTTAAAATATCGCCGATCAGTCCATTACCACTCCCATGCATCGCATCCATAATCACTTTGAACTTGGCATTTTTGATTTTCTTAAAATCAATATAGTTCTTCATGAACTTCAAATAGGCAGTCTTCAAATTGTGAATTTGAATTGTGCCATCGTTCTTTGCCGCTTCAAAATCCACAATTTTCACTTCCGTTTTAAACAAATACGCTTCCACTTTGTCCGTGATGTCCCGCGATGCCCCTCCGCCGAGAGAAGTCTTGATTTTGATGCCGTTAAATTTGTAAGGATTGTGGCTGGCGGTGATCATGATCCCGGCGACACCTTTAAACGAAGGGACAGCATAACTCAAGGCTGGCGTAGGAAGGGGGCTATCCGAAAGAATAATTTCTATCCCGTTGGCGCAAAGAACCCGCGAAACCAATTGCGCAAAATCTCCGGACATAAAACGGGTATCAAAACCCACGCACACCAGCTTTTTGCCATTGATCTGTTCTAAATCTTTTTTGATCCACTCGGCCATAGCCTGACTGCAAGCCATAACGTTTTTGAATGTGAAGGTATCAGAAATAACCGCGCGCCATCCGTCGGTACCGAATTTGATTTCGCTGACTGCACTCATCTTTTAACCTTTCTTCGTGGTCTGATACAATCCATGTTTAATGATGTAATGATAAATGGATTCCGGGACCAGATACCGCACTGATTTTCCGGAATTGATGCGCTCGCGCAAGTACGACGAGGAAATATCAATTCCCGGTTTGGTCACGGTCAGATGTTTGATGTTTTTCACATCGCCATAACCCGGGCGATTGACAACGATGAACGTCACCAGCTTTAAAATCTCCTTGATATATTTCCAGCGGGACAATGTCCCCAAACTGTCACCGCCGATAATAAAATACATTTTAACATTGGCGGGATAAAGTTTTTTAAAATAGCGTAAGGTATCAATAGTGTAGGACTTGCCCTGGCGCTGGGTTTCTACGTCGGAGACTGCAAACAAATCATTGCCCGCCGTAGCCAGCTTGACCATTTTATAACGATGATTTGCATTAGCCAACGAAGAAACATTTTTGTGCGGCGGCTGGTGCGACGGGATAAAGATGACTTTATCAAGCTTAAAGCGCTCCTGCGCCATTTGCGCAATGGCCAAATGCCCCATGTGGATAGGATTAAACGTTCCGCCAAAAAAACCGATGCGTTTCATGAATTTCCTTTTAATTCCAATTTATTTTCTTATCTGCCCGTTGCCCGACACGATATATTTATACGTCGTCAAGCCTTCTAATCCCATCGGCCCGCGGGCATGAATCTTGTCAGTGCTGATTCCCACTTCTGCGCCGAACCCAAATTCATATCCGTCGGTAAAACGTGTCGAAGCATTAGCATACACGCACGCGGAATCAATGGATTTAAAAAAGACTTCGATCTCTTTTTCACTTTTAGTAATAATCGCGTCGGAATGATGCGAGCCAAACGTATTGATGTGCGTGATGGCTTCGTTTAGAGAGTCGACGATTTTGACCGTCAAGATCAAATCTAAATATTCCGTCGTCCAATCTTCTTTGGAAGCGGCTTTTACCCTTTTAGAAATTTGCCGCGTTTTGGCATCGCCGCGTAACTCAACGCCAGCCTCGGCAAAACGATGAAGCATTTTTCGCAAAAACTCCTCGGCGACATTTTTGTGCACCAGCATTTTTTCCATCGCGTTACACGTTCCCGGCCGTTGGACCTTGGCGTTAAAACAAACGTCCTCGGCCATCGCCAAATCAGCCTGATCGCTGACAAAAATGTGACACACGCCCTTGAAATGTTTAATGACCGGAATCAAAGAATTCTCGGCAACAAAACGGATCAAGCCCTCTCCGCCACGCGGAACAATCAGATCAACTAAATCGTCGAGTTTCAATAATTCATAAACGGCCTTGCGGTCATCAGAATCAACCATCTGGATTGCGTCCGTCGGAACAGCGGTATCTTTTAAAGCATTGCGGCAAATCTTAAAAATGGTTTCATTGGAATGAATCGCTTCTTTGCCGCCCTTTAAGATAACGGCGTTGCCGGATTTCAAGCACAGCGCAATACAATCTGCCGTCACGTTTGGACGCGATTCATAAATGATTCCGACGACACCAATAGGAACGCGGATTTTCTTAATCAACAATCCGTTAGGACGTTTCGTCGTATCTAAAATTTCGCCAATAGGATCACGCAAACCGGCGGTATCTTTCAAACCCTCGGCCATGGCAATGATCCGTTTTTCATCTAAAAGCAAACGCTCAAGAAGTGCGGCAGGATATTTTTCTTTTTTAGCGCGAGCAAGATCTTTAGTGTTGGCTGTGATGATCGCCTGTTGATGCGTTAAAATCGCAGCGCAGATGGCTAACAACGCATTGTTCTTATCACTCACACTCAACTGGGCTAAGACAGATGCAGCTTCCTTGGCTTTCTCAGCCATTTTGCGAATTTGATTGGGAAGATTTTTGCTCATATTATTTTCTCTTGCGAAGCAATGCAACCCGGCGGCGAGTCAACGCCTTCTCTTTTTTAATTAAGAAAAAAGTGCCGATGCGCTCTCCATTGACAACCCGCATCAAAACATCGTCGCTGGCACCATTAGCAATAACACAGGGAATATTCGCGTGGGTGGCGATCTTGATCGCATCAAGTTTGGCGGACATGCCGCCCTTAGAAATATTTTTATTGGCCGAACCGCCGGCAATGCCTTTAATAAAGGCATTGATTTCCTTGACCTCACTCAAATACTCAATTTTGTCATCCTGCTTTTTGTAAAGCCCTTCAACATCGGACAATAAAATTAATAAATCCGCATGCACGAGACCAGCAACCAAAGCGGAAAGTTTATCATTGTCGCCGAATTTAATTTCTTCCGTCGAAATCGTGTCGTTTTCATTAATGATGGGAATAACACCGTGGCTTAGAATCGCCTTAAGCGTGTGGCTGGCATTGTTATAACGTTCACGGGAATCAAAATCATCCCAGGTCAAAAGGATTTGCGCGCACTTCATTTTGGCTTTCTTGAAAAGCTCGCTGTATCTTTTCATCAGGACCGCTTGTCCCACCGCCGCCAGCGCCTGCAATGACGCAAGATCCGAAGGCCGGGTGTTCAGTCCCAGTTCACCCATCCCCAGGACAATAGCCCCGGAACTGACTAAAACCACTTCGATGCCCTTGGCATTCAAAGCGCTCATTTGCCCGACGAGGGAACGCAGCTGCGCCGTACGGGCCTTGAGCGTATCCCCAGCAATCACGCTCGAACCGATTTTGACTACCACTCTTTTAATGGGACGGGTAAATGTGCGGGTCATGATTTTATTACCTTATTTTCCAATTACGCACGCGCGTGCGCGATTCAAAAGAATCCGTGCCTGTCACTGTTTTGCTTAAAATAATCAGCGCCGGTCACTGCTTTCGCGCTAAAGCCACGATTTCAGATTCATGTTTGAGTAAAAATGTTCGCACGGCCTTGGCCATAGCATCCTTTTCATCCATTTGCCATTGACCCAATAAAACCAACGGCGTCATAAACGGCCAACCGCCCCACCGCGAATATTTCTTAATCCTTGGGGTCATCACCATAGAACGGTCATTCGATTTCCAATTTAAAGGAAATTCAAATTCATTGGAAACAGATGGCCCGGGAAGGATGCCCCACGTCAACTCACTCAAGCCAGCTTGACCGACGGCCTGCGCTATCTCACCAATCATTTCCGGTGTGACACTTGCGACCGCATGAGTTGCCGCAAAAACCCCGACAACCAAATCCATGGCTCCGACTTTTTCACTCTCGCGGCGCGGAAAAAGCAGCCGCAAATCCGGTTCTGTTTCAAATTGATTAAGTAAATCAACTTTTGCAAAAACGCGCGTCTTTTGCAAAATATAAACTAAATCTTTTATTTCCTTTTGATTTGCCGACGTTCCCGCGTCGACACCGAGGGTTAAATCTTGAAGTTTGATCGGATTATTAACGGCCATTTTTTTAGCGGATTGACCGTCATCAACCAAGGTTGCCCGATAATAATCTTTAACGAATAAGGAGCATCCCGCTAAGCTTACCAGACACAACAGTAATATCGAAACCGGAAATAACCTTTTCATTATCTTCCCTTAATTTCTCAATTTTGAACGCGCGTTCAAAATTCAAAATAATCCGTGCCTGTCACTGTTTTTGTTGTCACGATTTTGGCTGCAGCAACTCCCGCAGACGATTGACAAGCTTATCTAATCCTTTGCCTTCCATAGCGGAAACGCTGATGACCTCTTCTTTGAATTTTCTCTTAAACCGCTTCAAATTTTCCGCCGCTTGGGGAAGGTCCATTTTGTTAGCTACGACCAAACGGATTTTCAAGGCCAGTTTGTCGCTGTAAAGTTCCAGCTCGTTTTTGATCTTGGCATAATCCTCAAGAGGGTCCCGTTCTTCACTGCCGGCCATATCAATAACGTGCAATAAAATTTTGGTGCGCTCGGCGTGTTTAAGGAACCGATCGCCCATTCCCTTTCCCGCATGCGCGCCTTCAATCAATCCGGGCAAGTCCGCGATGATAAAATGGAAATTGTCCCGCTCATCGATCACCACCCCTAGAATCGGCTGCTTGGTCGTGAAATGATAATTGGCAATCTTGGATTTGACTTTGGAAATATTAGAAATCAAGGTCGACTTGCCCGCATTGGGAAAACCCACAATCCCGACGTCAGCAATGAGTTTTAATTCCAGATGAATGGTTTTAGCTTCGCCCTCACCCGGAGGCAAAGGCCGGCGGCCGCCGTGATTCCCGCGGCCTTGCAAACCGCCTTTCGCAATAAGAACCGACTGGCCGTCTTCAACTAAATCACGAATCAAAAGTTTGGTATCAAAATCGCGGATGATCGTCCCGATCGGGACCCGCAAAAAGACATCTTTGCCGCTTTTACCTTTAAAATTTTTGCTGCTGCCGTGTTCGCCGCGGCCGCCCTGGTAGTGCTGCTTAAAACGGTAGTCGAGCAAGGTGTGGATCGATTTGTCAGCGACAAACGTCACATCGCCCCCCTTACCGCCGTCTCCTCCGTCGGGGCGAGGATATCGGGTCAGCTTGTCCTGATAAAAACTTTCGCAGCCTTTCCCGCCATTGCCTGCTTTAACAAAAATCCTCGCCTCATCAACGAACGCCATAACCGCATCCCTTCACCGCTTTTAAGTTTTAAGCGGCGATCTTGACGATATTGAGGGCCGTGACCTTCTTGCGATAACCAATCTTTTGAATAGAATCCTTGCGCTTGCGAAACTTAAACGCCACGACTTTTTCACCCAGAGCCTGCTTAACGACCTTGGCGCTGACTTTTGCGCCGGCAATAAACGGCTGTCCTACGGTAATGGTATGGCCGTCGCCAATCAAAAGGACCTTATCTA
The DNA here is from genome assembly GCA_031423615.1 of Candidatus Omnitrophota bacterium. Taxonomy (GTDB): domain Bacteria; phylum Omnitrophota; class Gorgyraeia; order Zapsychrales; family JANLHA01; genus JADLGJ01. Next base: position 1,957 of record JANPFV010000075.1, on the reverse strand, counting down.
AGGTCACAGTCTTACCTTCTTCGGCATTGACTTTTCCGACGCCAATCGTCTCGCCTTCTGCTACTTTGTATTGGCTGGAGCCAATCTGAACAATCGCAAACATAATCATGACCTCATTGACTGTTAATGTGCTTTGTGTCTTAGAAGTTAGTATTTAAACAGAATATTGCAATTTGTCAAGCTCTTTACGGGCGCCCAATAAGTAGGGTCTGTCCCTACTTTTTATTTAATACTGGCTTTGATATAAATATCCACACTATGGGAAAGGTCCATTAAGGGGCCTGAAAAAACTTTCAAAAATTCCCCATCTTGATGCAAACTAAGTCCTGAAAATTTAAAATTCCCAATGACCGGAACATCGCGAGTGGAAGAAGAAAGATTAACCGACATCGTAATCTTTGAATTGACAAGAATATTGGTCGCTAATTTTACAGGAGTTATGGAAAAATCATTCTTTAATTCGATAAACTGCTTTCCTTGAGTAGCTTTCTCATTCTCTGCAGGGACAGAATAAGGAAGCGTGACCGTTCCGTTATAAATCACACCCTGCTCATTTGCCGTATTAAAATTAAATAAATAGGATTGTGTCTCTTTGCTGTTTTCGTTAATAACAATTTTTATGAGGATCGGAATCATGTACTTAATTTCCGCCACACTGCGCGTACCCCATGATTCTTCCGCACAACTTCTGGAAATAAAAAAGACGGATAATATTAATGAGATAACAATCACCAGTTTAATTTTAAACATTTTTCCTCCTTTAATTAACGATAAGTAGGGTCTGTCCCTACTTATTCAATGCGGATTTTTCCTCGGCCGTCGCAATACGGGCAAGATTCGAATGAAATGGCTTCCAAGGTCTTGCCGGTTCGCGCGCGAGTCATTTCGACTAAACCTAAAGGTGAAATCCGGTTGACTTCCGTCTTGGCATAATCCCTCGCCAATTCCTGCTCCAATGTTTCGATGACCTTTCTTTTATGCCCTTCCCGGCTCATATCAATAAAATCGATAACAATAATACCGCCCATATCGCGCAAACGCAGCTGGCGGGCAATTTCCGTCGCGGCCTCCATATTGACCATGTAGGCGGCTTCTTCGGGTGTAGCACGGGTCTTAAACTTTCCGCTGTTGACGTCAACGACGGTCAAACCTTCCGTCGGTTCAATTACAATATACGCTCCGGACTTGAGCAGGACTTTCGTATCATAAATCTTTTGCAATTCCTGGGCCACACCTTTGGCTTCAAAAAGCGGGGTCGGTTCTTTATACAGATGGACTTTTTTCGTCTGCTCTTCTCCGATAAGTTTAGTGACGACATTGCGCACTTTTAAATATTCCTCCTCGGAATCAATGATGAGCTTGTCAACCTGATTGGTAAAATAATCACGGACGATTTTCCATATGAGGTCGTATTCTTTATAGAGCAACGCCGGCGCCTGCTTTTGTTCCGCGAGTTTTAAAATCGGCTGCCAAATTTTATTATAAAGAAAACGCGCGTCCCGGGTCAATTCCTGTGTCCCTTTTTCGTGGGAAGCCGTGCGCACGATAAAGCCTCCAGTTTTAACAAAATCAAAACCCTCTAAAAGACCGCGTAAACGCTGGCGCTCGTCATGACTTTCGATCTTTTTGGAAACGCCGCCGTGAGCGTCAAAAGGCATATAAACGACAAACCGGCCCGCGAGAGAAATATGACTTGTTAAACGGGCGCCCTTTGTGCTGAAGGGTTCTTTCACCACCTGAACAAGAATTTCCTGCCCTTGCTTTAAAGGAACAGCTTTTACCTCGGTGTTCTCCTTTTTATCCTTGCGACTAAAAATCTTTTTAATAATTTTCATCGGCCCGGCAGTCTAAACAGCTGTTTGCGTCGCGACAATTTCAGTCAAATAAACAAAACCGTTCTTCACCTGTCCAAAATAGACAAAAGCTCCGTTGATCGAGGGCAAGAACGACTCGACAC
>JANPFV010000074.1:0-2197 GCA_031423615.1 Candidatus Omnitrophota bacterium | reverse complement strand
CTTCGGAAAAACGGCAGGCTGCTGAAATATTTGGGAATATGACGTATTACGTAGGGAACGAACATTTTGCTGAGCCTGCAACGCTTATAAATTGTGAATATGGCGCTCCCTTTCTGCATCTTTATTATGATAATAAATTCGTTTATGGCGACTTTAATCATGATGGATTAAGGGATGCGGCAGTGATCACAGTTCAGAATACTGGAGGCAATGCAGACTGGTATATGTTAAATTTTTTGATTAATGATGGAAAGAAGTTTATCCATAAGGCTTCGCGTGAGTTGGATGATAGGGCTATTATTAATGCGATCTGGCAAAAAGATGACAAAGTTGTTATTGATATGTATGTCCATCAAGAAGGTGATTGTAAGACATCCTATAAAGAGTCAAGTAGTAAAAGTGAAGTAAAAAGGTTGTCAAAGAGCAGTACTGATCTTTCTTAAACTGGCATAAAGACACGCGATGGATTGTAAGATTCGCCAGATTTGAGCATGCTTAAGCAAAGATGTGCTAATTTCTTAGCTACGTAAATTAATGCTTGTTTGGCAGACTTGCCTTGAGAGACCTTGCGGTCGTACAGAGCCTTGAATTCATCGTTATGTTTTAAACAAGCGACAGCAGCGATGTAAAGGGCGCGACGAATATAGCTTGGCCCACGTTTGGAGATGATATTATCGCGTCGTGTTTCGCCGGATTCGTAAATTTGTGGGAAGAATCCGATATAGCCGATAAAGTCTTTGCCATCAGCATAGGCGCTCCCATTAGAGCCAACGACTGAGAGTATGGCAGCTAATGTTTTAGGGCCTATGCCGGGAATAGACAGCAGGTTAGCCCCCGGGAAGCTCATAGCATCGTCGGAGTTTTGCGGGGATAAAATATCGTCTATTCTTTTATCAAGTTGAGCGATTGAATGGTGCAGTGTTTCAACCTGAGTGAGCAGGATGTTAAGATTCAAGCCGCGAGCATCTTTGGCACGGCCGGAATAAATTGAGTTTTGAGCTGTTTCAATAAGAGTTTTGATTTCGGCAATGTTGAAGTTGTTGCCGACAATTGAGCGGACGATTTTTTCAATGTTCTTTGGTTTGGCTTCGCCTAAGTGTTTTGCGGTCGGGTAGGCTTTAAGAATAGCAAGCGACGCAACGGTAAACGGATTCTTGATGGCCGTTTTCTGGTATTCAGGGAATAATAAGCCTAGTAACGCTTGAGCCTGGCGTTCGAAGCTCTGACGATTTGTCACCAGTTGATGCCTGAGCTTGACGATTTCACGCAGGATTTGGATAGTTTCCTCAGGAATGTAGCTGGCGGCATATTTGCCTGAGCGTAACAGTCCGGCGATGACACACGCATCAATGTCGTCTGTTTTAGCTTTGTAGCGTAAAGCCTCGCGGAATTTATTGGTCTGATGCGGATTAAGAACGATGACCTTAAACTTATGTTCCGTGAGGAAGCAGTAAAGATTTTCCCACCAGATACCGGTGGCCTCGATGCCGATGAGAATCGTATCGACGGTAAGATTAAGTTCTTTGAAGCGTTGGATGATCTGGGCAAAGGATTTTTGATCGTTGGTGAGAGTGAATCCTTTTGTTGTTTGTTCCCCGTCGTTGTCTATAAGGACATAGCGGGCGTTAGCTTTGGAGACGTCGATACCAAGGTAGTTCATGGGCGTCCTTTCGTAAAAGTAGTTATTGTTCTTTTTCAGTAGGGATGGTGTTCCGGCAGCATCTGACTAAATGTATCCTGGGATATGAATGGTAGGCTGATGTCAATCAGCCCCCATAGCATCCTTAATAAACATTCCCAGTCAGAACGCAGGAAGCAACAGTCTTTTTTTAATGGTCGGCTTGTGCCGCCATAAGGGGGTTCGCAAGATGTCTCCCTACAGAAATATAAGTTAAGTTTATCAAAAATTTCCTCATAGGTGTAGTGTGAGGATAATACCAGGGGGGACCGACGAAACATGTGAAAAACATTTATGAATATACTGGTCCTGATACTTTTGGATTAGGAAAAGAATTATGGAAATCAGAGCCCAATACATACAAACCACAAAATGGATTTGTTCCAGATGAGAAAACAGCTATTAAGATTGCGGAAGCTATCCTAATAACAGTTTATGGAGAAAAAAAGATCAATGAAGAAAATTTTTCAAAAGACGATAAAAATATTACAGCTGCGTTATGTTTTAATTTAGGACACT
>JANPFV010000073.1:0-6708 GCA_031423615.1 Candidatus Omnitrophota bacterium | reverse complement strand
GGGACTGTCCCTGGTGATAAAGGAACTGCACTTGATGTCAAAATAGAAAAAGTAGGGACTGTCCCTACTTTTACATCTCATGACGTAAGTAAATTATCCACCGCCGTTTTTCGCGAGATGATCCTTCCTAAGCTCGTCGAGGAAGTCAACACCGGCAAAAACTTTGCCCAAACCCGCCAAGTCTATCAAAGCGTTATCCTTGCCGCATGGTACAAAAAAGCCCTCAAGGATTCTTTACTGGGCCGCATTTACGCCGACAAATCGAAAGTTGCGGGTGTCGAATCTGACGTGAAAGACATTAAGCAAAAAGTTTATGACCAATATTTAGCAGCCTTCAAAAAAGGCGCTTACAACGTTATCAAAGAAGAAGCCAACGGCACCGACGATCCTATTCCCAGAAAATATTTTTCCGGCGGAGAGAATTTTCTTAATCTTCCTGTGCGATATGTCCGAGCTTCTTCAGCGGTCAATAATGTGCTTTTGTCGGTTTCGGCTTCCAGCGCCTTAAAGGATAGAGTCATTGTGAGGGCCATTACTCCCGAAAGTATTGCTGAGCAACGCACTCGGATGAAAGACGTGAAGCAAGCGGACCGCCTTTCCGCCGCAAGCGCGGCCCATCAAGAATATGTTAACGCTTCTAGCACGATAGCCTCGGCATCAATCACTTCTTCCGTGGCAAAAATCTTTGATTCTCTTTCTCAGAGCGCCGTTGCGATTGATCCGCAGGAAGCTAAAAGAATCTTGAAAATATTGTTAATTCGACATTTGAAAAATCATTTTACGGATCCCTCTCCCGACAACAACACTTCGGTTGCGGCAAATGCAATCGAGAGAAAATATAGTAGAGCAATAACTAATATTCAACCGGATATTCAAAGAGTGTTAGGAATTAAGGCTTATATTCCAAAATTAAATATACAGTCAGGTAAAGCGACCCGCTATTTGATTGAAGAAAATTTGCTTGGGAAGCTTGATCGTGCCGGTGAAGAGATTATCAGTCAAATAAAAAAAATGGCTGAAAACAATTTTGTTGTATGGCAATTAGGAATGAGGGAATATTTTGCGCGGCAAGACGGCCCGGGGCTTATTTCCGGTCTTAAAGACACACCGACAATACCTCGGAATATTGTCTTGCAAATGGCAATTGTCCACGAGCAACGCCCATATAACTTTGAATCTAATCAAGAAAGATTCGAACAAGTTTTATCCGCTGCCGGAATAAGAGTGAGTACAGGAGAATCTGGATTTCTGTATAAACTTTCTCCCCAAACTGTGGAGAAAGTTGAAAATATCAGAAAGGCTCTCTCCGCATCGAGCGCGGTTTCAGGTGAGTTATTTGATCAGGTAGCTTCAAGTTCATTGACCGAGACCGAGGAGATCGATGAAGCGATTTATGAAGCTGTGGATGAATTTATCAGACATACATTAAAAGATAAAGATAGCATTCTCTCGGTTAATCCGGACGTTAGATATTTCTTTGCAAATCTTATTTGGAATCAGCGAACCTGGTATCAGGAGGTTAGGTTTGCGACGGGCCGAAGGGGATATGCAATGAAAACGAAGGAGGGGGCAACCAAATTTTTTCTAGACAATGCTTTATTATTAAGAAGATTTGGGATTTTTTCAGTTCCTGATTATGCAAACGTATATGAGGTCAGGGACACACTTATAAACTCGGTTGAGATGAGTGTTAACGCTTTGGCAATGAAAGTAAAAGCGATCCGGGAAAAGCATAAGTTTAAAGATCGCGTTTTGAACATTGAATTTCGAAGGCTGGCTTTAAATATTTTAATTTCTTCGGAGTACAATGATAAAGGTGATTTCTTAAGATTCTTTACTGAATTAAGCGTTCAATCCATGGATCCAGACGCCGCATCGAAAATAGGGAATATAATTCGATTAGCAAATGAGAAATTGCAAAGCAAAAATCCCCGGATCAGCGCTTTGGTTCAGTCTTCCTTTGAAAGGCTGAAAGCCACGCGCGAAGAGGAAAATATCGATTTAGATTTTGTGGAATTGCTCCAAGGAGCCTACGATCTTATTCTTGATGGATCCGTCCCCACGCAACCTGAGGTCTATTTGAACGCCTTAGATTTAGCAAGAGCCATCATGGCGGCTAAGGATGCGAAAAAAGCTGTTGGTGAGTTTACTCAATTTGAGAAAAAATTTAATAAACAAACTGTTCAAGGTTTTAATCCCGGGTCCATTCTTGAGGCTATGGGTCAATTGGATGCCACCGGTCAAGCTTTAGAAATGAGCTTTGGTAAAGTTTTAGCAAGAAATGGTTTAGATAAAGAAGGAATCATTTCAGAGTTTAACTCGGTTTTATCGATAACGCATTGGTATGTCACAGGTGAAGCCTCCAGTGCGTCAAGTACGGTGGGGGAAGTTTCATCTGACAGCGCCGGGCAAGTCATACAATCTCAACAACAGCAATATCTTGCCCAACAACCGCAAGCCCAGCATAAAGCTAGGAGTGCGCCGAAACCGACGGAACAAATCCAAGAAGAAGATTCCAAAACGACTGAAGCAACGAAAATTGTGGCTTTTTCTTCTTTGGATGATAGTGAGAAAGAAAGAATCAAACACGCTATCAATGACCTTTTTACTGAAATTAATCACGATGATATCTATATTGTGCCCTTGGACAAGGATCCGACCGAATCAACAGAGAATCTTGAGAGAACCTTAGAGCATGGGCACTCCCTTGTTGTTTTAGACCCGCAAACCTCGGCGTTAAGAGGTTTTCTTCTTGCGGATAAGTATGAAAATAATTCTTTGTGGATTAGTCCCATAGGTATTAAAGAGGAATTCCGAAATCAAGGTTTAGCAGAAGAATTAATCAGAACTCTTGCTCAAAAGGCCGCAGAGGAGGGTATGACTGATCTTTATCTATCAGTGAGGACTAACTATCCTAATGCTTTAGCGTTATATGCTAAATTGGGATTTATTAATATAGGTAGGGAATTCAGGTTGGAGGCGTATGTTGCCAAACTTCATATTAAAGATTTAAAAGCAAAGCATGCTTCTTCTCCAGAGGAACGTTCAGCCTATGTATCCAGTTGGCAAATGCCTAATGATATTCTCTCTGATCTTAGAGACCTTCAGAAAAGAATTTCCCAGATTAATAAGCCGTTTTTGGTTGATTTAGAAAAAACAGATGGAGAAGGTAGAAAAAAACCTCCATTTCGATTAATCGCGCATACGATGAACAGTGTTGCAGGATTATTAATTTTAGATTCGGAAGAAGGAAGCTCTCCTCCTCGATTTGCTCCGAATGTGGTTGGCATGGCTACATATAATACTACCCCCGAAGCTCCTGACTTTAATGGTGTAGCATTGTATGTGTTTAAAAGAACGGATGGGGGTTGGAAGCCTAAATTTTTAAAATTTAGCGGATCACCATTACAGATGGATATCGTAGAAGAAAAAGATCTTCCTGAAGGGGTTAAGGAAGCATTAATGCCGGCGGAAAATAAAACAGGCGGGATTGATTTTGATCCTTCAAAGCTCAATTTGCAAATCAAGCGCGACGGGCGTGGGGTGCCTCTGCCTTTGCCGCAACAGAATTTGGAAAATATTAATATCAAAGGTCTTTATCCGGTCATCATCAATATCATGCCCATCAATGTCCAGACCTTGCCCATTTTAGGGCAGTTGGATGCCCAGCCGCCGGCGGTTTTGACCAGTAGTTAAATAGTGCCTGTCACTATTTAAGTAGAAAGAGAAAAGGGATGAACATGTCTAAGATTATAAAAGTTAACATGATGATAATTATTCTATCAAGCTTGCTATTTTCATTCATTGATCATTTTAATTCTTCCTCGGGAAGTTATAGAGGTCTAACATCAATGATGTTATTTTGTGGGCTAATAGCATTTCAATCTTTTGTAAACATTGTTCTAGGAATCATTAGTCTTCTTAAGAAAGACGGAAATGCTAAGTCCTATTTCTTAAGCATGCTTATAGTTCTTTTAATAGGTGTTCCGCTATGCTTTGGAGGAACTTTCTTATTCTGATGGATTAAATAATGCATTTTCCAATAAATATTCCTATCGGCAGCGCAACGATTAATTCCCATCTGGTTTTTGAGATGCTGGCATATAGTTTAGGATTTCAATACTACCTCTCTATTAGAAGACGTTTTCATGATTGGATGTCATTTGATAATCGAATTACTATTATCATAGCCGCAGCATTAGGGGCATTGGTAGGATCTCGCCTTGTTGGTTATTTTAGCCTTCCTCAGACTGGTTTAGAATCATTCAAAATGATTTTAGTTCATTTGATAAGTAATAAGTCTATTTTAGGTGGTCTTGTAGGGGGAGTTTTGAGTGTGGAAATTGTTAAGAAATTTTTGGGTATTCAAAAAGCAACAGGAGATTTATTTGTATATCCAATTATATTGGGAATGATCATTGGAAGAATAGGTTGTTTTAGCCAAGGTGTTTTTGATGGAACTCACGGAATACCAACGCATTTACCATGGGCTATGGATATGGGAGATGGTGTTCTGCGGCATCCCGCGCAATTATATGAGATCATTTTTTTGGGGGTTATATGGATATTAATAAAGAATTTTGAACAGAGATTAAGAGAAGGTGTACGGTTTAAGGTTTTTGTAATGAGCTACATAATTTTTCGTTTTCTAACGGAATGGATTAAGCCGGTTAATTTTGATTTTTTTGGTCTTTCTGCGGTACAGGTTGCTTGTATTTTAGGATGCGTCTATTATTTGCCATTTCTTCTAAATCCAAAGAATTTTCTAAAGGAGAAAAATGCCGAATCGAAATTATCTATTTTATGATTTTACAGTAAGTCTTTGCTCTGAATGTTTACGTAAGGTGGAAGCAAAGATTATTATTCAAGATGACAAAGTCTATATGATGAAGCGTTGCCTCATTCATGGTGCTGAAAAGGTTTTGATTGCCACCGACGTAGAGTATTATAAAATGACCCGTGATTATTTAAAGCCTCCCAGTGCTCCGCTAAGGTTTAATACTGAAATTAAATATGGCTGTCCTTATGACTGTGGTCTTTGTCCAGATCACCAACAGCACTCCTGCCTTACAGTCATTGAGATTACCGACCGCTGCAATTTGACCTGCCCAACGTGTTTTGCCGAATCTTCACCTCATTATGGGCGTCATCGAACTATTGAAGAAGTTGAACGGATGTTCGATATTATTGTTGCCAATGAAGGTGAGCCAGATGTTATACAAATCAGTGGAGGAGAGCCCACCATTCATCCTGATTTCTTCAAAATATTGGATATTGCCAAGACTAAGCCCTTTCGCCATTTGATGGTAAATACAAATGGTATCCGTATTGCAAAGGATGAAGAATTCGTTAAGCGACTAGCAACGTATATGCCGGCTTTTGAAATTTATTTACAGTTCGATTCTTTTGAAGCAGAAACGTTAAAAATGATGCGAGGAGAAGACTTGCGTGAAGTAAGGCAAAAAGCTCTGGATAATTTAAATAAATATAATTTATCGACCACGCTAGTCGTGACGTTGCAAAAAGATTTAAATATGCATGAAATAGGAAAGATTATTCAATATGCTCTGCAACAGAAATGCATCCGTGGCGTCACCTTACAGCCCACGCAATCTGCAGGACGTTTAGAAAACTTTAATCCAGCAACAGATCGAGTAACTTTAACCGAAGTTCGACAGGCTGTTATTGATCAAAGCGGAATATTTACTGCGAATGATATTTTACCTGTTCCTTGTAATTCAGATGCGTTAGCTATGGGATATGCTTTAAAGTTAGCTGGCCAGGTTATTCCATTAACACGGTATATAAATCCTCGTGATTTATTAGAAGACGAGAAAAATACAATTGTTTATGAAAAAGATCCCGAGATGCAGCAGAAAATCATTAACGTATTCGATACTGGTAAGTGTGGGGAGGCTATTCCTCAGACACTGCAGGCGTTATTATGTTGTTTGCCTAAAATCAAAGCGCCACAATTAAAATATGATAATATTTTTCGGGTCATTATTATGCAGTTCATTGATAAGTATAATTTCGATGTGCGTGTTGCCAAGAAATCTTGTGTTCATATCGTACATAAAGATGGTCGAGTGATCCCTTTTGATACCATGAATTTATTTTATAGGGATGATAAAGAAGAGTATTTAAAGAAATTGCAGAGTGAAATAATTACAAATAGTGACACTATTTAGTTTTGTCATCCCCGCAATCTCTTAGAGGGGATCCACAATTTAAAGAATGGATTCCCGCTTTCGCGGGAATGACATAGAAAAAGTAGGGACTGTCCCTACTTTTTCATCTAATGACGTAAGCAAATTATCCACCGCTGTTTTTCGCGAAATGATCCTTCCTAAGCTCGTCGAAGAAGTCAATACCGGCAAAAATTTCGCCCAAACCCGGCAAGTTTATCAATCGGTCATCTTAGCAGCATGGTACAAAAAAGCCCTCAAGGATTCTTTACTGGGCCGCATCTACGCCGACAAATCGAAAGTTGCGGGTGTAGAAAGCGACGTCAAAGATATCAAAGAAAAAGTTTACGATCAATATCTCCAAGCTTTTAAAAAAGGCGCTTACAACGTTATTAAAGAAGAAGCCAACGGCACCGACGATCCTATTCCCAGAAAATATTTTTCCGGCGGAGAGAATTTTCTTAATCTTCCTGTGCGATATGTCCGAGCTTCTTCAGCGGTCAATAATGTGCTTTTGTCG
>JANPFV010000072.1:0-13089 GCA_031423615.1 Candidatus Omnitrophota bacterium | reverse complement strand
TTTCGTTAATATCTTTATAATGCTGCATGAAAGTTGTAGATTCATCTGGCCCTCCGTGGTTTTTGATCCTCGCAGATCTTATTATCCACGTGAGGGCTTCTTTTTTAACCTTTTATTCAGAAAAAATGTCTAAAGTCGAGTAGTATATTGATTATGGAATGGAAACCCTTGCTTACCGAGGCCCATGAGGGCCATCATATTGCCCAAGTTTATCAAAATGAAATATTTTTGATCGATGCCATTACGGTTTTTATAAGGGAAGGTTTAAGAGCAAAGCAATCCGTTATCATCATTGCCACAAAATCTCATTGGAATTCCTTTGCCGAGAATTTAGGTAAGAATCACATTGATTTTACCCGTGCTATTGCGGAAAAGCAGTTGATCGTGATGGATGCAGAAGAAATTCTCGCTCAATTGCTGATCAATAATAATATTGAGAAAGATGTTTTTAAGCGCACCCTCGATCCGGTGATTGAAAGAAGTACCCAAGGTCCGTATTCTAAAGTTCGCGTGTATGGTGAGGTTGTCGATCTTTTATGGAAAAAAGGTAATCTTCCCGCCGCCATACAGCTTGAAGGTTTATGGAATGATCTTATGAAGACCCGCTCGTTTTCGCTTTTTTGTTCTTACACCATGGATGGATTGGATAAAGATATCAATCGTGGCCCCCTGCCGGAGGTGTGTAAAACCCATTCCCATTTTATCCCTACTCCCGATTACGGCAAATTTGAGAGGGCTTTGAATGAGGGTATCGAAAAAATTTTAGGTTCTTCTTTGTCGAATATGCTTAAGACCATGGCTGTAACTGACAAACGTGTATCGACCCAAATGCCCCCCGCCCAGACTCTTTTACTGTGGTTAACACAGAACATGCCTGTCGCGGCGGATAAGATACTGTCTTATACTCGTCAACATCTCAATTCTGTTCAGAAGGCTTGATTGTTTTTCAATTCAGCTCAGCATTTGTTTCTTTGAAGGTTTTTTTATTCATGTATAATTCATCATCAGTGACATTAAGGAATTGTGATTTTGCTTAAATTCAGAAGGTCCAGATGAAATTCCCTCAATTATCTTTTTCCGCAATAAAAAATCTTGCCTGTTTAATTGTTTTTATAGAAGTTGTGTTGGTTTTCATAGGTTGGCAATTTGGATTGATGCCTTGGATCAAATCGTGGGGCTTGCTGGTCCCCATGAACCCCATGACGGCGGTCCTGTTTTTCTTCTCCAGCCTCTCTTTATGGTTGGATGGGAAAAACGAAGTTTTTTCCATATTAAGAAAAGTCTGCGCGGCTTTTGTTTTCATCGTCGGGGCAATCAAAATCTCGGATTGCGTTCTGGGCACCCATGGGAGTTTTGATCATCTCTTATTTTCTGGTCAATTAAATGGCAGCCGTATGGCGCCCAACACCGCTTTAGGGTTCATGTTCATGGGTGCGGCTTTGTTATCGATCCATAATCCCCGCAGAATTAGAATGGCCCAGGTTTTTAATTTTCTTGTCCTGATGATCGGCTGGGTCGCCTTGCTGGGATATATTTACAGCGCTATGTCTTTGTACCTGATCGGCCCTTTTTTCCCCATGTCTCTTCCTGCCGCTTTTTCCTTTATTATTTTAAGCATCGGAATATTTGCCAGCCGCGCCCACCAAGGATTGACCGAACATTTGAATAAGGATTCCCTATCTGGAAAGCTGGCTCGCTTATTATTGTCGTGGGCGATCGTGGGTCTTTCGCTTCTGGGTTGGGGGAATGTTTTTATTGAAAAGAGAAATTGGGTGGATGCGGTGGGTGCGACCGCTTTTTTTGTTGTCAGTAACATTCTTTTTTTCTGTATTTTGATTTGGTATAGCACACGATCCGCCAGTCGGTATGAAGAAAAGGCCAATGCAACCATGAAAAATCTGGACGATTTCTTTAATAATGCCGCTATGGGACTGCATTGGGTCAATGAGGACGGGATTATTTTAAAAGCGAATCGTTATGAAATGGGGATGTTGGGGTATGCTTCGGAAGAATATGTGGGGCATAAGATCACGGATTTTTACGTTGAGCAAGATGTTATCAAGAACATTCTGGATCATTTAAAGGAAGGGAGAGTTATTGAAAACTATGAGGCCAAGTTGCGCTGTAAAGATGGATCGGTCAAGCATGTGCAAATCAATTCCAATGTTCTCTGGAAGAACGGAAAGTTTGTTCACACCCGGTGTTTTACGCGGGATGTGACCAAGCAAAAGCAAGCGGAGGAATCTTTAAGAGAAAAAGAAGCGTCGCTGCGACACCTGGCCGCGATCATTGAATCTTCTCAGGATGCTATTATCAGTAAGGACATTCATGGGACCATTACCAGCTGGAACAAGGCCGCGGAATCGATTTTTGGCTATACCCCTCAGGAAATGATCGGTAAATCCATTCTTACTCTGATACCAAGCGACCGCCGGGATGAAGAGCGGGAAATTTTGCGGCGAATCCAGCAAGGCGAAAAAATCAATTCATATGAAACTGTCCGCCGGCGAAAGGACGGTAGTTTTGTTGATATTTCTTTAACGGTTTCACCCTTAAGAAATGAAGCAGGTGAGATTATCGGCGCCTCAAAAATCGCCCGCGACATTACCGAACGCAAGAAAACGGAAAAGGAACTTATTCGCTCTAATAACGAATTAGAACAATTTGCCCATATCGCTTCCCATGATCTTCAAGAGCCTTTGCATCTTATCAATTCCTTTGTGGGTCTTTTTATCCGGCGCTGTCAAAATAAACTGGATGAAAAGGAGAAGGAATATCTTGGGTTTATCCAGCAGGGATCCAACCAGGCGCGGGCTTTGATAAAAGAGTTGCTCGAGTACAGCAGTATCGGAAAAGCCCGGGCCCAGGACTTAGTGTCCTTGACCGATGTGCTTGAGGAAGTTCAAATGAATCTTAAATTAGCGATTGAAGAATCCCGGGCCAGGGTGTTGTATGGCCGGTTGCCGGATATTAAGGCGAGACATGTTGAAATGGTGCAGCTTTTTCAGAATCTCGTCTCTAACGCCATAAAATATCGTAAGGAAGATCCGGTGATCGAAATTGTTTGTTCCCGTTCTTTCGACGGGAAGTCCTGGGTATTTTCCGTCAGTGATAACGGAATTGGGATCGATCCGCAATTTAAAGACCGAATTTTTGGCATGTTTGAAAGGCTTCAGGCTAAGTCGGATGTCGCCGGGACAGGAATTGGCCTCGCCATTTGTAAGAAAATTGTGGAGCATCAGGGGGGAAAGATTTGGGTGGACTCTGAACTTGGTAAGGGATCCACTTTTCATTTTATTATTAACGCCGAGCAAGGAGTAATGAGCACAAATGAGAATTTTGCTGGTGGAAGACAACTTGGGTGAGCAGACTTTAATAAAAGAGGCCTTCGCAGAAGTCGATATAAAGAATGATTTGGACATCGTCAAGGATGGAATGGAGGCGATGCGTTTTTTAAACCGGGAAGATGAATATCAAGGTGCGTTCCGGCCATCCTTGATTATTCTCGATCTCAATCTTCCCAAAAAAGATGGACGGGAAGTGCTTGCCGATATTAAAGGAAACCCTCAATTAAAAACGATTCCGGTTTTGATTTTATCCAATTCTAGTTCTTTAAAGGACATTGGTGAATGCTATAATTTAAACGCCAATGTATACGTCGGGAAACCCTCTGAATATGAAGGTTTTCTCCATTTTGCCCACATGATTAAGGAATTCTGGATTAAGCGGGTGTTCTATTGCCCGGCTTAGAAGGATGGTTTAATTTGTTTTTAATCTTCTCTTAATATGACCTTTCGTAAAGTACTTAGACAAATGAGGGAGAAGCACTTATGAAAAAAATCTTAATTGTTGAAGACGAAAAAAGAATAAGAGAGATATACCACAAGATCCTTAAGTCTCTTGGTGTTCCTCTGGGCCATGTTTTTGAAGCAGAAAATGCGGTGACCGCGACTTCCATCCTTGGTGACCATGATATCCAACTGATGCTCTTAGATATCAATTTACCCGCAGTGGACGGGGTCATTTTGTATGATGTTATGCGACAATATTCCAAGAACCTGGATATCATTATCGCCAGTGTTTATCCCATTGAACAACAAAAAGAAATGTGTCCCGGGGCGCGGGATTATTATGACAAGTCTCAGGGACCATACGTTTTGCTGGATAAGCTGGCCCCTTTACTTTAAATTAAAATAAGTCGATAGATGTTTGTTCCGATCGATGAGAATCAATTTATTCATCTGAATGTCCTGCGATCATTACCCGGAGAGGAGTAACGCCGAACAATATGCGTATCCTTTTAGTTGAAGACGAAGAAAAGATTGCCAGTTTTTTGAAAAGAGGTTTGAAAGAGCACAAATTTGCGATTGATGTCGCGCCTGACGGTGAAGAGGCCCTTTATTTAGCGGATGTGAATACTTATGATCTTGTTATTCTGGATTTGGGAATTCCCAAAATCAGCGGAATCAATGTTTGTAAACAGATTCGCGCGGCGAAAAATCCGGTCCCAATCCTTATTTTAACAGCCCGCAATGCTGTCGAAGACCGCGTCGCCGGCCTCAATTCGGGGGCGGATGATTATTTAAGCAAGCCATTCTCTTTTGTCGAATTATTGGCCCGGATCCGCGCTCTTTTACGGCGTGAGCGCAAAGAAAAAACCGATGTGATGAAAATCGGCGATCTGGAAGTTAATATGTTAAATCATCAAGTTTTACGTAATGGCAAAACCATACCATTGACCTCCCGCGAATACAGCCTTTTGGAATACATGATGCTCCACGCCAATCAGGTCGTTACGCGCACGATGATTTCGGAACATGTCTGGAATGAAGAATTCAACAGTTTTTCAAATATTATCGACGTCCATATAAGATATTTAAGAAAGAAAATTGACGATGGATTTAAAAGCAAACTCATCCATACCATCCGGGGAACAGGTTACATTATCAAAGAATAATTCTCCTGATTCTCCGAAGCCCGCCTTTTCTCCTCCTACGCTTCGCTCTATCCGTTTCGAAATGAGCGCGATTTTTACCGTGATTCTGGCCGCGATCCTTTTGGTCTTCAGCGGTGTCATTTATTGGATCCTTTCGACCACGGTTTATACGGAATTGGATCATGATTTAAAATTTCAAACCCAAGAAATCACCGACAACATTCATCTTTATATCACGGCCAAGAAAAATGAGGCCGGGAGTTTTGAGTACGCTTTAAAAACTACGATTGCCCAGGGTGCCAAGCCCCGGCAGAGATGGTGGACGACGGATTTTGACCGTCGCTGGCAGAGAAAAATCGAACAACAAGATTTGACCAAGGTGTATGTTAATTTTACGACGTTAGCTGGTCAGTCTTTGCAGACTTCATCCAATATGAGCCAAGATATGCTGGCCCTTTTAAAGAAGAATGTCCGTTTGCCGCCTTCCTCTCGCGATGATCTTTACAATATAAATTTTAATGGCCGCACGATCCGGATGATCAATTCTTCTTTCAAAGGGCCAGAGGACCAAACCTATCTTTTACAAGTTGGAATTTGGCAGGATCCCACTATTCAGTTAGTCGGAGATTGGATGAACAAGGTTCTTTTAAGTATTCCGGTCATTCTGTTTTTGACATTTTTTATGGGAGGGTTGATGGCCAAGAGGATTTTACGTCCCATGGAAAAGATCGCGGTTCTGGCCCAAAACATTACCCAGGAAGACTTGAGCAAGCGTGTTGAATCCGAAGATTTTTATGAGGAAATGGATCCGGTCATTGAGTCGTTTAATGGTATGATCGCCCGCCTGGAAAAGTCTTTTCACCATATCCGCACATTCAGTTCGCATATAGCCCATGAACTCAAAACACCTTTGACCATTTTACGCGGTGAAACGGAACTGGCTCTCATGTCAACGCGGACACCTCAAGAATACCAGGAAACACTCAAGACGAATCTCGAAGAAATCCAAACCATGCTTAAGATCATCGAAGATTTATTGTACTTCACGAGAATGGAGCACCATCCCGGGAATTTCAAATTTGAGGCCATTGATCTGGTCACCTACCTGCGGGAAATCCGGGAACAAGGCCTTATCTTGGCGTCGGAAAAAAATCTTGTAATCAATTGTAAAATGCCGCCCGGAGCCAATATCACGGTCAGCGGCGATCCCGTACATTTAAAACGGTTGTTTTTTAACCTTATCCAAAATGCCATTAAATATTCTCCTTCGGGAGGGACCATTGATATTGTAGTCAGCGCTCAAGAGGGGAAGGTCATCGTCAGGATCATCGATTATGGCAGAAGTATTGCGCCCAAGGACGCAGAAAAGATTTTCGATCTTTTTTATTCCGGCGAGGGCGGCGGGAATGGGATGGGGTTAAGCATCGCCTTGGCCCTGGCCAAGGTCCATGGCGGCACCATCACTGTTGCTGATAAGCCTCAACGCGGCGCTGAATTCATCGTGACATTGCCTACCGTTTAGTTCTTGCTCCTCTTAAAATATTTCTGCAAATTAATTCTTCCTTAACTTTCCTTTAATGTCATTTTATTTACAGTAGCAACAGAAGTTAAGAGTGGGTTCACTACAAGAAAGAAAATTTATGATGAAGAAATTTTACACCCTATTGTTGTTATGCGCAGGACTGGTCGTGATCGCTTCTTCGGCCTCGGCTGAGCGCACGGCCACAGGTTTCATAAGTTTTCTGAAGGATAACACCATGGTCCTTATTACGCAAAGTAAAATTCAGGACCACATTTTTAATATCTATTTGCAAATCAATGATGACACAAAATTTCATAAATTTAGCACCGTCGATCAGCTGGGGAAAGGGGACCTTGTTGAGGTTTCTTACAAAATCCATCAAGGTCTGAAAGTGGCGACCGACGTGACAAAGATCGCCGAGGAAGAATATCAATTATCTTATAGTGATTTTATTGAGAGACTAAATCAAAATCCCCAATAGGGACCCATTCCTAATTGCCGCACCATTTCCCATCTTCGAGTGCCGGGTTGAAAAGATCCGGCACTTCGTCTTTTTAAGCGGTGAGTTCAATGCCCACGGGACAATGGTCGGAACCCATGACCTCGGGAAGGATGTAGGCCTTTTGGAGTTGGGGTCGCAGAGATTTGGAAATGCAGAAATAATCGATGCGCCATCCGATATTGCGGGCGCGGCAATTATTAAACACGCTCCACCAGGTGTAATGCCCGCCTTTTTTTTCAAATTCACGGAAAGTATCCACAAATCCCGCTTTGACGATAGCATCGAAACCCGAACGCTCTTCCGGCGTGAAACCGTGATTCTTGCTATTGGATTGAGGATGGGTCAGGTCGATTTCCGTATGCGCTACGTTTAAGTCTCCGCAAAAAATGACGGGCTTTTTCTTTTCCAGCTTTTTCAAATATTTTAAAAAATCCACGTCCCATTCCTGAGCCCGATAGGGAAGACGAGCCAGGTCGCGCTTGGAGTTGGGCACGTAAACATTGACGAGGAAAAACTCTTTAAATTCAAGGGTGATGACCCGTCCTTCTTGGTCATGTTTGCCGATGCCGATTCCGTATGTCACGTCAAGCGGTTTGATCTTGGTAAAAACGGCTGTTCCGGCATAGCCCGCTTTTTGGGCATGGTTCCAAAATTCTTCATACCCCGGCAAGTTGACCGCGACTTTGTCCCGGGTCTTGGTTTCTTGCAAGCACAGACAATCCGGCGTGTGGGTTTTGACGAAAGACGCGAAGAGTTCCTTGGTGATGATGGCTCTTAAGCCGTTGACGTTCCAGGAAATCAGTTTCATGTGTTCCTCCTAAGGTCCAAATCTTTTCCGTATGATATGGGAAAATAATGAAAGTGGCAAGAATGCAGTTTCTAGCAGACGTTTTTCTTGGTTTTAAAATTAATTCTGGCTTAATCCCTTCTTAATCTGATCAGAGCTATATTCTTATCAATTAACACGGTGGTTTTCTCCACAGGGGAGAAGGATGATAAAAAAACAAAAGGAGAAATTCAATGAGCGTAGAAACATTGTTGCTTTTAGTTTTGATTGTTTTGCTTTTGGGCGCGATCCCCAGCTGGCCCTATAACCGCAGTTGGGGTTATGGACCGTTAGGAATTTTGACGGTTGTCGTCGTCATTTTTGTTGTTTGGGCTTTAGCCGAACATCGTCCCCTCTTTGGGACTCACCGTGACGTAGGTGCTGATATTCACGACACCGTTAAAGATGCAGGTCACGAAATGAAAAAAATGGGTCGGGATGCTGCGGATAGTGTCCGCGACGCCGTTAATTAAAACACTCACCTACAAAGGAGAAAGAAATGCTTAATTGGGCCGTTACATTCTTAGTTGTTGCGATCATCGCTGCTGTTTTAGGTTTTGGGGGAATTGCGGGAACATCGGTGGAATTCGCCAAAATCGCTTTTGTCGTGTTTCTAATTTTATCGATTATCTCGTTTGTGTTCGGCCGCAGAGGCCCGGCCGCTTAAGTAGCGGCTTGCTTTTACCGTCGTGAGGTTAGAAACGCACGCTTTTGAAATGCGGCTTGCGTTTGCGGAAAATATACGCTAGACTCAGCCCGTATGGACATTTCCGTAGACAAGACGAACCAGCAGATGCATCGGATCATCGCTAACCTGGCGAAGGTCATTGAGGGTAAAGAAAATAAGCTAGAACTGTTCGTTCTGGGTTTGGTCGCCGGTGGTCATATCCTTATTGAAGATATCCCCGGTGTCGGGAAAACAACCCTCGCCCGGGCTTTGGCGAAAACCATTGACGGACAATTTTCGCGTATCCAGTTTACCCCCGACCTTCTCCCCAGCGATATTACGGGGATAAACGTCTTTCAACCTGCGACGGGAGAATTTATTTTTAAAAAGGGCCCGGTCTTCTCTCATATTGTTCTCGCTGATGAGATCAACCGCGCTTCGGCGCGCACGCAATCCGCGCTGTTGGAAGCCATGAGCGATGAACATGTGACTATCGACGGAAAAACATGGCTCTTGCCGCGGCCTTTCATCGTTCTGGCGACGGAAAATCCCGTGGAATATCACGGCACGTATCCCTTGCCCGAAGCCCAGCTGGATCGTTTCATGTTGCAAGTTGATTTGGGTTACCCCTCGGTCGAAATAGAACAATCCTTGGCCATAAACCGGACCAGCCGGGATCCTGTTGAAGCCATCGGTACCATCCTTTCGCTGGAAGAGCTGGAGGGTTTGCGCGCCTTAGTCGATCAGGTGAAAATGGAAGCTTCGGTCAGTCATTATTTATTGCAAATTGTCACCGCCACCCGTCAGAACCCCAATATCCGTCTGGGTGTCAGCACCCGGGGAACGTTGTTGTATGCCCGCATCGCCCGGACGTGCGCCCTTTTTAATGGGCGGACTTATGTCATTCCCGAGGACGTGAAACGTCTTGCTATTCCGGTTTTGTCCCACCGTCTTCTCCTCCATAATAAAACGCAATATACAGGCGGCGCCGCTTCACATATTTTGGAAGAAATTCTTTCGTCTGTTCCTGTGCCTCGCTGATGCCTCGTCCCGAATGGTCATTTTTAATGCGTGCGGAAGACCACAAAGAAGTGAAGTGGTCGCAATCATTTTTGCAGGCCAAATTTACCGTGTGGGGCCAGATTATTTTTGGGCTCATCATCATCGGGATGACGATCTCATCGGTGGGAACCCAAATCGGGGGCTATTTATTTGTCAGTCTAGTCAGTGCTTTGTTTCTCACGGCATCCTTTTTGACGGCCTTCTTTAAATTAAAAGTCACGGCGGTGCGTTCATTTCCTTTTATCCCGACGGCCGGAGGGATTTATGTCTATCGTGTTATTGTGACTAATACCGGCAAAAGTCCTTTGCGGGACCTTGAAATTTTCAGCCACAAACTTCCTTACGGTATTTATGCAGTCCCGGAACATCCTGAACAAAAAACATCGACACTCTGGCTGGGAGCGGGTCAAGCGGTTGTTTTCACCGTGGCTTTAAGAATTCCTCGGCGAGGGTCTTATGTCCTGGAACCTTTGCTCGCCGGCAGCAGTTTTCCTACCGGCCTGATTCGTTCGCTCTTGCGCGCAGGCCGCCGTGATCCCTTTATTGTTTTCCCCAAAATGTTGAAGCTCAAGGACCCGGATGTTTTCTTTCGCCCAGAATTCCAGGCGGGGGCAAGCAGCGCGAGTTCGCGGTTTGGCAGTTCGAATGAATTTTTAAGCACCCGGGAATACCGTGAAGGCGACCGGCCGCGGGACATTCATTGGAACTCCTCGGCCCGGGCCGGCAAACTGATCGTTAAAGAATACACCGATGAATATTTTATTCGCGTGGGATTCTTTTTGGATACACAGCTCAAGCGGTTTGAAAAGCATGTTTGTTTTGAAGCCCGTATTTCTTTATGCGGCGGCATGGCCGAAGATTGTTATAAAAAGAATTATCTTATTGATCTTTTTTTAAGCGGTCGTTCTTCGCCGGTTGTCAAGATCGGCCCTGGCCAGAATCCATTTTTTCGATTATTGGAAATGTTGTCGGCCCTGGAAGGAGAGGATGTTGTCAGCTTCGCTCCGCCTTTAGCAAGAATTCAGGCTGAGTCTGCGGGATTGTCCCAGCTGGTTTTATTTCTTAAGGACTGGGATGAAGCGCGGCAGGAGTTTGTCGCGGCGGTTAAGAAAATGAATGTTCCAACGAGGATTATTATTGTTTGCGATCGGCCTTTGTCCTTGCCTGTTAAGGATCCGGATGTTGAAGTTTATACCTCGGCCCAGCTGGGATATAAAATATGATCCGCTCCTCCATCCATATTTTTATCATCCTGGTGCTTTCCTGGGGGGTTTATGCGTATTGCCAGAATGATCACTTTCTTGCCATTATGGCCGGATTGGTCAGCGGTGTGACGTTGTTGGCCCGGGGGCGATCCGGCGACAAGAAATATGCGTTTTTTGAAAAGATTCCGCTGTCCGGCGTGATTATTTTTTCTTTTTTTGCGGGAATGGTGTGGCGGAATTTTGTGCCCGTTCCCGAAAATTCGATAAGCCCTTTTCCGGAATTTATCGCGGCCTTGCAGTCGGGTTCGATTATCGCAAGTATTTTGCTTTGGCTGCGGCCACATTCCAAAACCAATATGTACCGCTTGGTTTTTTGCGCCTGGCTGACCGTGCCTTTGTCGCTCAATGTTCCTTTAAATAATTATGGGCTTATTGTGCTTTCCACGTTTTGCTTTACGGCGATTGCCGTCGTGATTTTTAACACGCGCACCCCGCCCACGGAAAAAAAATACTTCTTTGCCTATATCCGCGACTATTTTTTTTATTCCACCTTGTTGATCATGATGACGATGGTCTTGTTTTTGGGAATAGCGCGAAGTATCGTTGCGGCAGAAAGCGCGTTTTTTAACACCATGAGCAATTATATTTTACCGCGCAATTACACGCATTTTTTGCGGATCAGCTCCCAGTTGAATTTGATCACGCCGGGAACCAGTGCGTTTGACCGGCGCCCGGTCATGGAAGTCGATCTTCCGCCGGACACGCCTCACTATTTGAAGATGCAGGTCTTCGATGATTACAAAAATGGAACATGGAAAGAACCCCAGAATGTCAAAAGGGTCGCTCTCCCTCTGATTCTACGGCCGGGTGAATCCGCCGGGAGAATTCTTATGTTTACTTTCTTCAAAGATCTCGTCCCCGCCCCCGAAACCATTACGGCCGTCAAGGCCCGCTTTCCGTATCTTCTTAGCGAAAACCAAATCCTTTACAGCGAAGACAAACAGAATACGCGCATCATGGAATTTTCTTTGACGCCGGATAAGGCTGGCGTGGATCTTTCGCCGGAGGAATATCAACGGTCTTTGGCTGTTCCTGCCGAAATAGCGAGTGACCTCAAGGCCATTTCTTCATCCCTCGTTGAAGAAAGCGATGATGTGCGGACCAAGGCCAATAAGATAGCGCAGTATTTACGGGATAATTTTTCTTATTCGCTAGACGTAGATTTTTCGGCGGATGACCGCGGCTTAATCAAAATGCTGCGAGAAAAGCGTCCGGCCTATTGCACCTATTTTGCTTCAGCCTTGGCCTTACTTTTGCGTGCAGAAGGGATACCGGCGAGGATAGCCGCAGGTTTTTATACGTCGGAAAGAATCAATCGCAAAAATAATACGTATTTGGTCCGGGTTAACAATGCTCATGCCTGGACCGAAGTTTATGCGCCATTTAAAAATCCCAAAACACATGAGACGATCATGTTGTGGCGCTTGCTGGATGCGACACCCAGCGCTTTCAGCGAGGTGGTAAAACAAAAATCCAGTTTTAATTTGGACGCAGCATTCGAAAGTTTATGGCTAAGTGTGTTACGGTTTAAAGTCAAAGTCGAGAATATGGACAAAGATCAGGTCAAATTCAGTATGATTTTGGGTTTGATGGGAATTATGGCTTTTCTTAACCGACGGGAGATTTTTGCGGCATTCATTCGGGGGATTAAGAACGTACAAGGGAAGAAAAAAGTTCATTATAAATCGCCGGATTCTTTGCGGGTGATTTATGGGCGATATGAGGCCGTGATAAAGGAAAAATATGGGGAAACCAGACGGGCCAATGACACGGATGCGGATGTGATTGAAAGGATCAAGGGAAAACCCGCAATGGATCAATCTTCCGTCACGCGCCTTGAGAATTTTGTCCGGGAATTCCACGCTGTCCGTTTTGGCTCTCAATCCCCGGAAAAACTCAAAGAATTGATTAAATCTTTGTGATCCTAAAACAGGTTAGGCGTTGGGAGTTGAACCCCAGCAATTCACATTGCCGCCGGACGCTGAATTCTCGGTCTTCTTTATCAATGAACAGTATTCTTTGCTCGCGGCTTATAGTCCAAGCTTTTTTTTAAAACCACGCGTTCTCCACCTGGATGCGGCCGATCTCTTTGTATAAATTCTCTATCTGCTGCTGGGCATCCGGCTCTTGATCATTTTTGCGGATAAAAATGTCCGCTATATTATCCCGAAGCGTCTTTTTCCACTTGCTGATCATGTTGCTGTGGACTTCGTACTCAGAACTCAACTCAGCAATCGTTTTAGATTCTTTGAGCGCCTCCAAGGCCACGCGCGCTTTAAACTCTTTCGGGTAAATCTTTCGCTTCTTCA